>CBDUUJ010000228.1:0-5295 GCA_965370205.1 uncultured bacterium | reverse complement strand
CGGTACCCCACCCTTTTGGGTGGGTGGAAGACGCATGGTTTCCGGGATCGCCCACCCTAATGGGTGGGGTACCGGAAAATTCTTAATTTTCCAACAGCTCTATTAAAACCGGCTGTATTATCGACATTAATGCCTTAATCGACCTGGACATCAGCGTTACAGTTATACAAAAAAAACACCGGCATTTCTGCCGGTGTTCGGTCGATCTATTTTCAAATCCTATTTTCAGTTGTAAGAGAAGACTGATACATTCACGTTTCCAGCCACATCGATATTGCTTACGTGAATCTCCCAGTCGGGACCGTCATCGGTGTCGAGGTAGAAAAGCTCGGCGACCTCAAGCGCGGGATTCGCGGCATCTCCGATGGATTCCAGGAACGCGCCGGTGACAGCGTTGTAGAGGAAGATCTCCCCGTAGCCGCCGGCGGCGGAACCCCATCCGAGGAGCACGCACAGCGTGGGATCGTTCGGGTTGAGCTTGTAATCGTTGTTGGCGGGAAGAATCTCGATGTCGTGTCCGATTGCCAGGTCTACATATGTTGGAGGACTGACGATATAGCTTGCATTGATTGTCATGATATGGCTGACGAAATCGTATCCCCATCCGGAGGCGGAATCGACGATCTGGAAGACCTCGATCTCCGGAACCGCGCCAGCATGTTCAAGGATGTAAAGCCGCACGTAGTGGACTTCGTCATCGAAATATTCAATCACGTCGATACCCTTGATGTCGTCGGTGTTGACCAGCCCGGCGCCGATACCTTCCCACGCATCGAGATTTGCCATGTAGCGCACATTGTTGTGAGTGTAGCTGTTGGGCATCGTGCCGACGAACATCAGGTCCTGCGGCGACCAGGTTACCGTCGATGTAAAGACCGCGTACTGACCAAGATTGAAATCGTCGCACACATCTATCGGTCTCATGAATGTATCGTAATTGCTGAGGAAGTCGAAATAGTAGCGGCTGTCATCGGGTGCGGGACCATTATGGAGAGCGGGAGTATTATCGAAACATGTCCAGACCATCGCGTTGTAAACATAGCTGCCAGCCATCGGATACGGGGTCGCCCAGTTGCCGTTCGTGAAACTGAACGCGCCGTCATCGGCGGCATCCAGGCGGAGCACCGGGTACGGCTCATAGAGATCGTTGTCCGAATCGGAACCATGAAGCTTGGCGTATATTGAAGGAACTCCGGAATAGTGATACTTGTACTTGATGATCGCGTCGCAGCCGACCACGTCGTCGCCGACCATCAGAATCTCACTGTCGCGCGCACCGCCCGGATCGGCGATTACGCCAAGGTCGAGTGAGCAGCCGTTGTAATTGATCGGGAAATCTTCTTTCGTCCATCCGATGGGAGGAGTAATTCCCGGGACGACTTCAATCTCAAGGTAGTCATAGAGGTTCCATGCGCAGGACCAGGAGTCGGACATAATCAGGCAGTTATATTTTCCGGGAGTGGCTCCCGCTGTATTCAGAATCGTGGCGGTCCAGTGATCAGTGCTGACCTCGGTGAGAGTGGTCCATCCACCGGTGATAGGCGTGGTGTCGACTTTCACGTCGCCGATATTGTTCTGATGATCGTATGTGTCCAGGCTGATAACCCCGCTCGTCACGTCACTGACAGGATTGCTCATGGCCTGATTGGAGATTTCGTAGGGATCCTGACAGTTATCCGGATAGGATGCCATCACGAGAAGTTTGAATGTGAATGGAAGAGTGACAGTCGTGGGAGTGCGCACGTTGAACTGCTCGGTGTGATTTGAACCGCCAGCGAATTTTCGATCAGTAGTTAATTTGGCGAACGCCCTGAACGGATTGTATGTTCCGGGGGCAAATGGATTAAACCGCTCGGTGTAATCGTCGGGATTGTTCAGGCTGTAGCCCGATGTCGATGTGGCGAGGAAAAGAACCCGAACGTCGTACACGTCCAGAGCGGTTGGATTGGTCATGGTCATGTCGAATATCAATTTCTGGGCGAGCGGGTCGAAACTGATCAGAGTGAAAGTGGTGTACGGAGTGATGAATGAAGTCAGATCATACCAGGTATCAGCTCCGCGAAGCTCTGCAGCCTCGAGTGTCATGGTGTCGGGGTCGAAGGTAACATCATAAGCCGCAAGGACACCGGTGTTCCCGGCATCGGCGGCGCTGTGACCATCCGTCATGTCGTCCATGGCGAGCATATCGGGAGTGGCGGGATTGGATGCGCTGTTCCCGCATCCAAAAGAAATAAGCATTGTAAAAATTGCAATGATGGTTAAAAGGTTTGTTCGTGTTGATTTCATGGCGATGCCTCCTTGGCGATAGTTCTATGCCATAGGCAAAGCACATCGTGTTCCACCATGAATTTTAATCAGGCTTAATCCGGGCAGTTTACCCGCAAAGCCGCTTGAAATGGGGGATTCGGAAAATATCGAAAAAATTAATAATAAAAAAACCCGGGTCTGATCAAACCCGGGAGAATCATCGTATCCTCTCATTTTGAGAGGGATTTAAATGGTGTGCTGAATGTAGCGCTGGAACCTCCGGAACTGTTGAAGAACGAAGGTTTTTCCGGTACCCCACCCTTTAGGGTGGGTGGAAGGCGCATGGTTTCTGGGATCGCCCACCCTAAAGGGTGGGGTACCGGATTATTTCCCCATTTTTCAACAATCCCAGGAATGTCCGTGTTACGGCGTATAATCGAACACCGTTACTTCAATTGTTCCAGCGTTGTCCGCAAGCACATGGATCTCGAAATCGACCGGATCGATATCAATCGCCATTGGTGTGCCGGGAATCGGATCGGTGATGTCAATCTGCGTAAACTCGGCAGGTGGACCGGCGAGGTAGTCGCACTCCCAGACACCTACCGACCATGTGCCGTCGCCGTTGTCGAGAAGCGCACATAACCAGTTGAATCCGGGATCGTAGACCTCGTAATCGAAATCCCTTGCGTTCGCGATCTCGATATCAACCGGTGTGGCTGTGCCGTATTCCTCGCTGTCGAGCTGGTTGTCGATATAGACCGCGGTACCCGAGACGAAAGTAATCATATGGCACTGCGCAACCCCGACACTGTCGAGCACCCACATCGCCACTGCCGGATCGCTGCCGAAGACAAGGTCGGTGTTGTCATCCGCTGCAAGCGCCATGAGTTCGGGAACAGTGTCATCTACAAGACCCTGTCCGCCGCCCTGGGTGCTTGTATCCAGAAAATAATAGGTTATTGAAGGCCCATCGTATGGTGTATCCCATGCACCTACCAGGATATTTCCATCGTGGGGCTGCGGCTGATCAGGATGCATTGCGTGGACGACCAGATGATACGAAGTGGTTTCATCGATCCCACCCGGAACGCCACACGAGAAATCGACCATCCTGCGCCATGGCAATGCGTCCGGATCGGGATCGCCGGTATCGCAGTATATGTGCCAGAATCCATCGGAAAGGTCACCCGTCACGTTGTTATTGCATGAGTATGCGCAGTACATCGGATCGTTTACAGTTTCATGGGGGAAAGACTCGGAGTTGGAATTCGAGATAAATATCCAGCTTCCGTCGAGAGTGACATCGAATTTGTGTATCGGCGATGCGAAAGCTGCATACTGCCATAACGTTTGAACATTGAGATATGCATCGTCATTTGCCATGAAAGTACTGTCGGTTGTCTCATCGACCACTTCTCCGACGCTGTTGTCTGCGCCCAAACTGAAAACCGCGATATCAACCGGCTCGGTTCCCTGATTCGGCTGTGTAAGAAGCTCGAATTGAGTGATGTTTATATCGGGATTCCAACCGGGCTCAGTTATGATGGTTATTGTGAAGTCAGCGTCGCTGTCGTCGTAAAATCCCGCATCTTCCGTCCATTCCAATCTGACTTGCATTGTAGATGAGTCAATAGAGAATACCGGGTCCCATATATAGGAGCCGTCGTTCCCGGTTGATGCAACAATTGGAATTGTGAAATCAGCGCCGGAAGTTTTTGAGGCAGTCAGTTTTACATTGTATATCAATCCTGAGGAATCCCATGCGATATCCCATGTCCCACCGGCTGTAAGATTCTCGCCGCCGTTCGGACTGGTAAGCGTGAGAGATTTCAGTTCATCGATTGTAAAGAAGTCATCGGAAGAATCGGATGCTGCCGGAAAATCGATGCTTGTGACAATTACACGGGCATCGTCGGTCGCGGGACCGGGAATCGGGGTCCACTCGAAGGAGCCGGTGTCATCGGTTGCGGCTGCGATTGTGATCGGTGTGTCGCCATCGAAAAGTGTGTACTCGATCATCACCTGCCCGGTGATATTTTCAGATGTCCATTCAATGAATTCACTGGTTCCGAATATCCAGTCCTCGCCGCCGTTTGGAGCGGTGACTGTAATCGACGGCACGGCTGTTGGAGTGATCGTGAAGAAATCATCCGAATCATCGGTAATCGTCGGGTTCTCAACGCTCGTGACTTTTACAAGCACATGATCGCTGTCCTCGTCGGGGATCGGGTCCCACAAGAAACTGCCGTCGTTCTCAGTCGAATCGATTATCAGCTTCGGAATTCCCCAGTCAGCCTGGTATTCGATCGTCACATGCTCGCCGACATCGCCCTCGCTTGTCCAGGTTATTTCCTCTGACGTTCCGGACTGCCAGACCTCGCCGCCGTTTGGTGTGACGACTGTCAATGTCGGCACGACCGGCTGGTAGATTGTGAAATAGCCATCCGAATCGTCCGTGATGCCCGGATCGAGGAAACTTGACACGATAACCTTCACGGTAGAGCTGTCAATGTCGGGGATCGGGTCCCACATGTAGCTCTCGTCGTTGTTTGTAGTGCTGACGATATTGATCGGCGGACCGCTATCGATTGAATAGTCGAGCCTTACCTCGAAACCGACCGGCCCGATGCTTGTCCATGTGATCTCCTCCGACCCGCCAGCTTCCCATATCTCGCCGCCGTTCGGCACGGTGAGGATCAATTGAGGATCGGGTTCCGACGTGATCGTGAAAAACAGGTCCGATTCATCGAAGTATAAAGGATTGGATGCGCTGGTAACTACAATTTTAACCTGGTCGCTCTCGATATCCGGAATCGGAGTCCACAGGAATTCCCCGTCATTGTCGGTGTATCCGGTGATACTGTTCGGGGGACCGTTATCGATAGTGTAGTCGATGCCGACATTGAAGCCGACATCGCCGACGCTTGTCCATGTGATCGTTTCCGCGTCGCCGGTTTCCCAGACCTCGCCGCCGTTCGGGACGGTGACAATTATCTGCGGCTCGGGAGTCGTTGTGATCGTGAAATAATCGTCGGATTCATCCAT
>CBDUUJ010000227.1:0-5309 GCA_965370205.1 uncultured bacterium | reverse complement strand
CTGGCTTCCTGCTGGCCCATGCTGATCCAGATGCCGATTTTTTTCGCGCTTTTCAGATTATTGAGAGATCCGATTTTCTATCTCAGGCTACCGGGATTCGAGGATGCAACGCTTTTCGGTGTCAATCTCACCATCCCCCCGCAGGTCACCCATCCATTTCCTGAAATAGCGTTGAATGCGGGCATGTACGACCTGTTTGGCCTGGTTAACTATGCCTTTTTTGCCGACCGTTTCCTCTATCTTCCCACCTTGTGGCTGTTAGTTGGATATATAGTCACAACATTGCTTCAATCAAAGATGATGCAGACTCAAACGCAGACCGCATCGTCCGGACAGCCCAATACCATGGCGTTGATGATGCCGATGTTTATTTTCTTCGGGCTGTTCTTTCCCACTGGATTGCTGGCATATTTCATAACGTCAAATCTTCTTCAGATCGTACAGTACTGGCGTATCCAGCGGGAAGTTGCACTGGAGGATGAGGTAATCGAGGAGACATCTCCGAAGGACAGTAAGGATTCCCGGCAGTCCAACAAGACGAAGTTCGTTATCGGGGCTAAACCCTCCGGTAAGGGATCGGAATCCGGCAAACCCAACAAGGGCAAGCCTTCGGAAGGACGTAAGAAAAAAAAGAAGTAGCCCGCCTGCAGCAGCACGACCTGCGGAACGGGTCCGGAAAGGACGGTGGATACACCATGCTTTATGTGGACCAGGTCGCTGCGACCGAATCCGAAGCTATTGACGCCGCCTCAAAAATAATGCGGCTTGATAAAAAAGATGTATCGGTAGTAAGTGTCGAAGATGTGCCCGATGGTGTGAAAGTGAGGGTCGAGGCTGCCCGAAGCAGGGGAGATGAGGTCCTTGATCTGCTTGATGAGATCCTTAAGAGTTTCAGGATCAGTACCGAGCTGTTTTATCTCGAGTCGTTCGAGAAAATAGTAATTAATATCAAGGGACCTCATCTTGGATTGATTATCGGGAAAGCCGGAAGCACCCTTGAGGCGCTGGAAACGCTTGTAAGCGCCATGCACAATCAGGACTTCTCCATTTACAAGCCGGTCGTTATCAACCCGGGCGGTTACAGGGAGAATAAACGCAAAGCTCTCAAGAGCCTTGTGAGACGTGCTGTTGAGGAAGCCGGCAACGGCGAGAAGGTTTCCCTGCCGTGTATGAGGCAGCGGGACCGCAAGCAGGTTCACCAGATTATTAAGGAATTCCCCGGTTTTCAATCGCGTTCCTTTGGAGAGGGAAACGATCGCAGGGTGTTTATCTTCGTGGCTGGTGACGATGAGTTGACGGACGAAGGAGATAAAGAACTCATTCCTCATGACACACAGCAGGGCGTTGACGATGACCGCAGCAGCAGGTCAATCTGAACCTGGACGGCACTGCTCCTGTGACAGAAAAAAATTTGCACCCGGATATTAACGGGTTTCATTCAGAATATGCGTCAGGAGGCGCAGGATGCGAATATTTTATGCATGTTTTGTTATTGCAGCTTTTGCGATCGCCGGATTGTGTGCAGGTTGTGAAAGCGTCCTGTCTCCCGAAATGACTCCGGAAAGAGTGGTGGGTAATTTCCTCGGGGATGTCGGGTTGGAAAATTTTGAGGCTGCCGCGGAATGGGTCGCTCCCGAATCCGTGGATCAAATGGAATCCTGGCACCGGAAGCTGTTTTTTCCCGAACATGCCACTCCTCCAACCGATGAGGATGAGACGAAGCTTGACAGGTTCCTCAATCATTTCTACAGGATCACGCTCATGGAGTCCACTGATACAGAGGCGCGGCT
The DNA here is from genome assembly GCA_965370205.1 of uncultured bacterium. Classification (GTDB taxonomy): domain Bacteria; phylum JAJVIF01; class JAJVIF01; order JAPKYR01; family JAPKYR01; genus CBDUUJ01. Next base: position 3,519 of record CBDUUJ010000227.1, on the reverse strand, counting down.
TCATCTGGTCTTTGCAGCCACCGATGCGATTATAGGATTTCCTTCAATTGCGGATGATCCGATGCTTCCCAACAGCGCGGCGTTTACAGTGATGCTGGTGAGGTCTCCGGAAGGTGAAGGGGAGGATGCGGCTACAACGGACTGGCGAATCCTGTCGATGGAATCGATCACTGAATCGCGTTGATATTGCCGAACTGTGAGGCAACCTCTTTAGGGTAGGTGGAAGACTCATGGTTTCCGGGATCGCCCACCCTAAAGAGTCTGTCTCATAATTGTGTTTCCTATTGTAGCGCGGCCGTCCGCGCGACAAGATTTCTGGATTATGAGACACTCTCTTTAAGCTGGCACTGCATCGTCTTTACTCTTATTAATAACCCCTCGACTAAACTCATGGATATTAAATCGGGAGAAGCTGTCCTGGATTTTCAGGTTGGATGAAAATCCTCGTGAAGGAGCACGAACGCAATGAATCTTGCATATCTTATCGCAAGGGCTGTCGATGATGAAAGCTGGACAGGCGGTCTCATGGTCACCGATCAGCGTGGACTTCCCCTGGATTTCCGCTATATCGAGCCGATCAAGCCAACCAGGTTGCAGAAACTCATTTACGGCGGTGCGTTGAAGCGATATCTGCTGCTCGATGCTATCGCCGGAACACTTCTGAAGGCGGTCAAATCAAAGACGGACTGGGTATTCACAAGCGACCCGCTTCTCCTGGAACTCGAGGGCGACATTCCCGGACGGTTTATAATAGTCGGGAATGGGGAGCGCGAACCGCTTTCAGCCGCCGGCGAATGGGAAAAAGAGGATATCGGAAAGATTGTTTTTCAGGTGTCTCCCTCCGGATCTCCGGTTCAGTTGATCTTTAATTCCCAGGACGATGCGGATACTGAGAAAGTGGCTGGTGAGCTTGTGTCACTTGCCGGGCAGCTTGATTTCACCGAACCGTTGAATCGTATCGGAGAGGCGTTGAAGGAGATATGTCTGAACGGCGCGGATTGACACATCTTGCGGCGGATGCCAGGGCTGCGCTGCATAAACTGATCGCGGGTATCCGTGTTGTCGATGTGCCACCCATCCCCGATACTGAACCGGTGAATCTCGATCCTTCGATCCTGACCGTGGTTTCCGATCGGGACTGCCAAATCCATGGTGAATCCTGCGAGGTCGGCTTCGTTGTACAGCCGGAGTTCATTCGGCATCTGAATCCTCTGTCCGGAAATGAAATCGATCTCGATCCATCCATTGAAGCAATCCGGCGGGAGATGGAAATCGTCGATTCGCGAGATGCGAGGTCGCATTCCGTATCCTGTGATTTTACTCAATCGGAAATCATGTCGGAATCAACAATACCGGTTCCGGAATCTATCGATTTCATGCCCGATAAGCCGGAGTGCGGGAAGGTTGTTGAAATTGCCACACGTGGATTCGGCGATGCGCGTCGCGACATGGATGCGATTTACCGTCAACCGATTGTAATTAACCCGGTTCCATGGGGGATGCTGGATCGTGAATTCATAGTCAGGAGCTGGGAGCACTTGAGGGAGCGGTCTAAGATGGAACTGGGAGCGGACCCGGGGCGTAATCTTGAGATGAGTGCCGTGTTCCTCAATGTGGATTATTCATACGTCAGGAAAGTCAGGTTCGATTCTCAAAAAAGGAAACTCCATTTATTTGTCAGGCGACCGGCCGGTGCCCGTTCTTCAAATCCTCACACTTATGCTATAATTATCGGCCTTGTAAGGGGAACCGGCAAAGTTCTCCAGGTTGCGATGCCGATGGATGATTGATAATGTCCTTCCGGTTATTTACAAATAAAAAAAAAGGTTCTGAATAAATGGAGATTGCAGCGATCCTTCTGGCGGTTCTAGTAATTGTTATGCTCTATATGGGGAATCGGTTTCTCAGGGATGCACGTGCCATCCGGAAGGAACTGTCCGAGGGTGCCACCCTGAAGGAACTCAATGAGATGGTCGTTGAGTCAAGAGAGCAGCTTCTTTCGGATTATGACGAGATAACCGAAGGGCTGGACGGTCGGATTGAGAAGCTGGAGAAATTAAGGAATGAGGCTGAGACGGCGATCGCTCGACTCGAAGCGGCATTGAACAGTGAACGGTTGAAAACTCTTGAGGAGCGGGGAATATTGTTCGCGATTGAGGCAGGCGAGGGTGCATCGGGTGAAGAGGGCGACAGGAATCGCAGGATGGCGGAGTTGCTGAAAGGCGGGGCGTCTGTCGAGGAAGTGGCCAGAATCACCGAGGCGAGCGTAAGGGAAGTGGAGCTGGTAAGACTGCTTTTAAAACGAAGCGAGACCGCCGAGGGCGCATAAATATCCCAGGCACATAAATATCCCAATAAACATTAAGAAACCCATTCCGTATAACAGCACGGCAGTGCGTCTCATAAATCAATTACCTGGATATCGTAGAACAGCACGGCAGGGCGTTTTTTTTTTAATAAATATAGACGCACGGCCGTGCCGTTCTACGGGTTACTTCTCAAAATTCCCCGGCTTTTCCTTCATGGAATAGTAAATATCCCTGTCTCTTTAATGATATTAATACAAGTTAAGGATGCCTTTTCGGAGGTTCAATAAATGCGTAACCAATGGCAAATAACAGTTCTGACAATTTTCGTTTTTACACTCCTTATGGTGAGTTGTAATAACGGCACGTACTCCAATCCTTCGTCCCCGCCCATCACACCAAGTGAGTGGAGGACCGCGACATTTACAAATGTCGGGGGCTTATACGATTTCTCCGATATCGGGATGATTATCGATGTTCCCGTGGGAGCTGTACCCGAAGGAGAAGCGTATCAATTTAATATACGTCTCTACCCGCCGAACGTCCCAATCATTCCATCGGGACCCGTTTTCATAAGGCTCGGGACATTCGAGATCACAGGCGGCGATGTCGTGTTCGAGAGGCCCATCGATGTACGGTTCCGGATAGTGGAATACCGCACGCCCGGCATTTTCAGCCGAGGTTTCATATTGGATGATTCAGACTTCTGGGTGAAATGCGGGAATGCAGTCGTGCTGGCTGATGGGATGAATGTGATTATGTCCATCGACAGGCCCGGGATATATGGGGCTTTCGAGGCTGTTCCCCTGCATGTGGAGGCTACGGTAAGCCAGCAGCAGGGACCTCTTCCGCTCTCAGTGGGAGTCAAGGCGATCATCACCGGAGGAAATCCACCGTACCAGGCGGTATGGAATTTCGGCGACAACAGCGACCCAACGGGCGGTGTTTCGGTCGCGCATGCATATGTGGATCCGGGCGATTACACTGCAACGGTTATTGTCGTGGATGAAAGCGGTCACTGGGCATCTGACTGGATTCACCTGACAGCATATTGGCAGTCCGGTCCACCGGCATTCTAAAATAAAATTCAACTCAAATAGTAATTTTGTCAGAGCCGCGACCGCAGGGAAGCGGTTCTTTCAATTTAGAAAAAAAAAAACGCTCCCTCGCGGTCGCGGCTCTGAGACGATAACAGTTTCAATCAAATATCCCG
>CBDUUJ010000226.1:0-5310 GCA_965370205.1 uncultured bacterium | reverse complement strand
AACCACCAGTTGGAACTCATGCGCGATAAAAATATTATTGCCTGAATCAATCGCCACGGCAGGAGTGAACTCCGGGCTGTAACCGGTTCCGACTGTTATTGACCGCGCCCACTGAAATTCACCGTCGGAACTGAACTTGCTGAAGAAACACGCTGACCAGACTTCCGAATCGTGGATATCCTCGCCGGGACCGGGGTCCATATCCACAATTCCCTTAAAAAAGCCGGAGACAATGATATTCCCCGCCTCATCAACAGCGGCATCCAGTGCATCTGTGTAACCATAATCTTCCCCTCCCCAGACACGGACCCACTCATAGGACCCGTCCGTTGAAACCCTGATCAGAAACGCATCCGCGTTAGACTCAGGGGACTCATATTCTTCAACTTCAGGTCCGGGATCGAAATCATGTACCCCGTCAAAGTACCCGGTGACATAAACGCTTGCCGCTTCGTCTGTCACAAGTCCCTTGGATCTAATATGCGCGTCGGATGGCCAGGTTACTACCCATGCCAAATCACCATCCGGGTTGAGTTTCAGGAGGAATAGGTTATCCCTGTAATATTCATTGAGTTCATCATAATAGGACGTACACTCATAAACGCCCGGTCCGGGATCGAAGTCAACAGTACCGACGAATTTCCCCATCATGTAAACATTATCCTCGGAGTCAAGCGCCAGCCTGCTGTAGGAGCGAGGGTTACTTGTTTCCCACCTGTCAACCCACTCAAATCCCCCGCCCCAGTCGAATTTGCTGATGTATGTGTACCTCTTATCATCCTGCTGTAGATTCTCTCCGGGACTGGGATCATGATCCGCGTCCCTGGATTTTCCAAGCACAAAGATATCTCCCGCCGGATTCACAACGGTGTCGTATGCGCTGTCAAACGAATCTCCACCCCATGTGAGCACCCAGCCTTCTCTGACAGGCAGCGATCCGGGGAACCATGCGTCGACAGGTCCAAGATTCTGATCGACAGCCGTGTCGACTACCCTCATGAGAAATGGATAATCCCCCGTACCGGCGTCAAGCTCGTTTGTTACCTTACCCTTATAAACATAGCCGCCGTCGCTGCGCTGCTGGTGATATTCGAGTTCAATAACCCCGGAGACCACATCCGGGATTTCCACAGTCACTTCGGCGATCGTTTCCAGTCCCTGATGGTCGTAAACAACCGCGTAAACCCATGTCCACGCGCCGGGATCGAGGCTGAGTCCGGGACCTGCCCACACTGAAATCTCGTACGCCTCAAGGCAGTTCGCGTCCGGAGGGAAATCCTCGATCGGATCAGTACACGGTCCCGGGAATGTCTGCCAGCATGCATCGATTGCGTACCCGAATTCCAGCGGTCCGTCGGGAAAGCGAATTTGGATCGTCTCGGTGTGTGTTTCACCGAAACCGAACAAGCGTCGGGGTTGATCTTTCTGATACGCGATATATGGATTCAGCGTCGCGGTTAAATCGCCGCCGAACGTATAGTTGCCGGGGATGTAACCCAATGCCGGCGGATCGGTCTGGGGGAATTCGGTTGGATTGAAAAGGGATGTGTAACCGTCCGGGTTCAGCACGCGGGGGACATCATCGCCCACCGCCAATTTTCGTCCGCTCACCGGCCATGTGTAATCCGCTTCACCAATAAAAATGCCGCGGACATCGAATCCGGACAATTTCATGTTTCCGGTGGCATAGGGATGTCGCAGAGTGAGATCGCCCTGAAGAACGTTGTCGGGCAGGAGCATGATGTTTTTCACAGTAAGGCAATCGGTGCAGGGAGTAACCTCAAGAAGCCGCACGCAGTTGAGGTGCATCAGGCCGGTTCGGTCGGGAACCACTTTAATATCGTTGAGGTTCTCCCCGATGGAAATTTTCCAGAGTCCCCACACTATGCGATTTGTCTCGACAGTCGGTGAGGGTTGGGTTGTAATTGGGGCTGCAACAGGATTACGGGAATGAGTATCTCCACAGCCGATGACAATCAGCATTGGAATAAAAATTATTACCCAGTGAAAAAAGCGCATGTAATTCATTCCCCCTATACCTCAAGATGCGATTAGCAGCATAATAATTATACCTTAATTTGGTTATTGACAGGGATTTCAGGTTACTCGACAGGATATTTTCGGCGGTACTCATAAAGTCCAAGCGCGGCGGATGTGGAAACGTTGAAACTCTCGATTTCGCCGGGCATCGGGATCGACACGACGACATCGCTAGTTTCAAGAACCAGCCTTGAAAGCCCGTCATGTTCGCCGCCGATAACCCATGCGGTTCGCGAGGGGAATTCGACATCCATCAGTGATGTTTTTCCCGATGTGTCCGCGGCATAGCACCAGATATCGATTTCCTGAAGCGTTTTCATTACACGGTTCAGATTTTTCACTTTGATGACCGGGACTTTTCCAGCGTTGCCGGCGGATGTTTTCTCGACTGTCGGGGTCACACCGCACGCGCGACGTTCCGGAATGATGACACCGTTCGCCATGAATCCAGCGGCCTGCCGGAGGATATGTCCGAGGTTGCCGGGGTCCTGGATTCCGTCGAGAATGAGGACGAGACACGCCTGCGGGGGCTGATTTTCGGAGAGCCACTGTTCGAGATCGGTGTAGGGGAAGGGAGTTACAGTCGCGATTATTCCCTGGTGGTTCGCGCGACCCATGCGGGAGTCGAGGTAGGAGCGCGGGACACGTTCCACTTTCAGCCCGAGGGATTTCGCGCGTTCGGCGAGGGATTCACGGGTTTGCGCGGCTTTGCCTTTGTCGGATGTTTCGAGAATCCAGAGACGCAGAGCGCGATTCGTGTCGAGCGCATCGGCGACTGCATGGGGTCCGTAAACAAGGTTGTCTTTTTGCATTTTAATTTTTATGCATCGGAAAGTGCATGATTAAATAATCACGGCGTTATTGCAAGGACGACGTCATCGATCAGCCAGCCGCGCATGCCGAAATAGGTTGTTCCGGATGCCGCTGCTATGCCGAGCCTGATATCGCTTCCCGACATGGTGCTGTGCAGATCCATTCGGCTCATCAATCCGTCCGGACTGGCGGCGCCGATTCCGAACGCCCACTGGTTGTCTAATAGCGTACCGTTCATCTTGCAGTCGTAATCGAATCCGCTGTCGATATATTCCTCGTCGGTCGAAAAATCGGGTGTTAACGGGGACTTGGTGACCTTGAAATTGCCGCCATCCAACGTGGCGAGGAAGTCGAAATCGTGACGGATGTAGAGCGAGATGCCTGAATTGGTCGATGGAACCGGGATGGCGGGCGAGAGGAGAATTCCCCGGCTGTTTTCTTGATAGGTTTCGCCGAACTCACCCCATTTGTAGCCGTATCCATACAGCGAGCCGTCCGATCCCGCATCGGTCGTCCATGATGTTTCCCCCGATTCAAGAATCGCCGACCATCCCGCGTTGTCGCCGGTCGTGGTGTCGGAGAAATCGGCATGGAAGACAATTTCCTGAATATTGACTGTCAATGGCGACGCCGCGACTCCCGGATGACCGCCGTCGAATATTGAAACATGCACCTCATAAACGCCGGCTGTTCCGATCTCGGTCCAGTCGATTGTGATTTCGCCAATATCCTGAATGACCTCCGGTCCCCAGACAATTTCGCCGGTGCCGGGAATCCGAACGGTCCATGCATATGAAAGCGGATCGTCCTCAAGATCGTAGCCAAGTACTTCGTAGTGTCCCGGATACTCTGAGAGCATCGGGAGCAGTTCATCGCCCGTGACTCCTCCACCCGCGATCGGCGGCGCGTTTCCACCCGCCGGAAGAGCGCGAACCTGCACGTCGTCGATCAGCCAGCCATGATTTTCGGAGTAGTCCTCGCTGTCGGTGGCGACCGCAAATCCGAGATAAATGTCCGTTCCCAGAAATGCGGCGGGAACTTCATAGGCCGAGACAAGAAGTTCGTCGGTGAATTGATCGGAATAAAAAACCATTTGACTGGTGATTGCCGTATCAAACAGCCATCCGTCGTAATCCTTCCCGCCGATTATCTCAAATTCAGGATCATCGTAAACGGGTAATGTCGGAGCCTGTGTGATCTTGAAATTGCCGCCGTCGAAACCGACCTCCAGCGGCGCGTAATAATCGAATTCATATGAATGGAATACAACCACAATCGCGCGGTCGATAGTGTCGGGAATCTCAATCTCCGGCGTGACCAGAATGTCCGCGGAATCAATTAAATAAATCGTGCTGAACGGACCGAACTTGTAGCCGTAGCCCTGAAGGATATCGTCCTCACCTGTAAACGTTGACCATTTGGAAATCCCCTGCGATTCGTTCGTCGTCCAGCCGATATTGTCGCCGGTTGTCGTGTCGTTTAAATCGGCAGGAAAGATAACATCGCTCACAGCGACGGTAAGAGGGTCGGCGGTTGCATGATTTTCCCCATCGGAAACCATGCAATGAATTTCAACAGTGCCGGGAGTGTTCGCGATTCCCCAGTTGATCTCCCGGTTTCCATCACCGTCGCCCGGATCGGGACCGTTCAGGATGTCATCGGTGAGAGGGTCTCGAAGAGTCCATTCGTATATCAGAGTCGGATTGTCCTCATCGGTTGCGTCGACCGAGTAAGTTTCAACATCGGTAATAAAAACATCCGTGGCACCGGTCACGCCGCTTACGATAACCGGGGGATCATTGAAATCAGCAGCCACATCGAATGTGTGAATGAAATATCCGGTCAGGGGATCAGTATCGGCATCGTTAGGAACCCCGAACGGATTGGTGTAGTCGTATCCGTTCATTTCGACAGCGATAAGAATATTCTGACCGTCCACTGCCGACGGGCTTACATCGGGAATGAAAATATCCACGGCTTCCGCGTTCCCGGCTGATGTCTCAAACACGTCGAGGTCGGCGAAATCGAACTCGATAAAATCGGAGCCGAGATTGATCTGGTTGGATGAGATGATTATTTTCGAGATGTAATCGGAGAGATTTTCAGGGTCCCAGTACGCCCACCAGTCGACAATCTGCAACCTCAGATCGATGTTCCCGCCTTTTTTTGTAGGGCTTTCCATGTATAGAGTGGAGGAATCTACAACACTGAGACCGACAGGCTCGAAGGCATTGGCGTTATCGGGGAAATCGAGAGGGGATGGCGTGTCGCCGCCGGATGACGCTTTCTCCCAGCCTGCGATTATCCCGTACTGGAACTGTACCGTAAGCGGTGATGTCGGAAACTGGATGTAATAATCTCTGGAGATGTCCAGACCGGGAGTCATCGATCCGCGATTGGCAACATAGGAGAGCGATGTCGCGAAATAATCATAGACTGACTGATCGGACTCGATCA
>CBDUUJ010000225.1:0-5339 GCA_965370205.1 uncultured bacterium | reverse complement strand
GTAGGTAAAGTTCTTGAATGTGTCTCTCACAAAGAAATGGATGGAGTAGTGCTTCGCCATGCGCTCGCGATCCGTCCTGCCGTACTTCCGCCAGTTCTCGTTCACATATTCACGCTGCCTCAGTCCTTCGAACGATGTGAAATGCCTGTGGACATTCCTGTAGGCAAGCTCGGCCGATCCCAGCGCGTTCAGGGCCTTGATCGCCCCCAGCTCATATGCGGAGCGCTTCACCCCGGTCAACTGTGGAAGAGCCATAGCCACAATTATTGTGATGATTGACACAACGAGGAGGATTTCCAGCAGCGTGAAACCGCGTCCCCCCTCTTTTTCCGCCGGCTCTTCAGCCTGATTTCTGGTTTCCATATCGTCTTGCATGACGTTACTCCGCTTGGATGCAATTCTTAGTCTGCTTCTGTTGGCTTCCCACCCTAAAGGGTGGGGTACCGGTAATTCTTTTTAAACTCTTTATGTCAGCTTAATCTTTTTATGTCAGCTCAAACTATTTATGTCAGCCCCTTAATACGGGGTTAACATATCATCTCTGGTAATCACTCCACCCGGATCCAAATAGAACGTGCTTAAACCCAGGTTATACTGAATGGGTACAGCCATCAGGATATAGTTATGGCTTCCCCACCGTGGCACTTCATCTGTCAACCCGCCGAATCCGCCAAATCCGCCTGTGCCCTCCGAACCTCCCATCCCGGCCGGGGGTATTCCAGAAGCGAAAAGCCTGTACCCCCGGATGAACTGGTTCTCGGAATGTCGTATGTAGTATGTGTCCGGAAGGAATCTGTCGATCTCGCGAAAGAACAGCCTGGACGGCTCCGCCGTATGCACCGGGTAGAATCCCATCTCGCGGTAATAAAGCTCAAACGCCTCCTGGAGAACCTTCATACCCTTGACTGCGCCGGTTTCAAGCACAACCTTCTCGACCTTCCGGGTCGCCGGAAGCGCAAGGACCGTCAGGATCGCGATGATCCCGATCGCCGTAATAACCTCAAGCAGCGTAAATCCGCGATGTCCTCGTATGTTCTTTTTCATCTCAATCATCCCTATAACGTCGAAAGCTTCATCATCGTGTTACCGTGCCTAATAAATTACCACCGGCTTGTCGATGTCACCCTCGCCCCAGTTCCGCACAATGCCGTCACTGATAATATAAAATGTCTTCAGGTCCATGCCGCGCTCGAGCGGCCAGGCAATTATTGAATAATTCTGCGGGTAGTCCCCCATGTTCATCATATGCACTGAGTAACCCTTAATAAACAGGCCACGCCTGCCTGACATCCTCTGGTATGCCTTGTGATCGATTGCGTCCACTTTCCTGAGATCGTGGAACTGATCCCTGCCGGCGGTGTAATAGCCATAGGCATCGTAATACAGTTCCTCAGCCTCCGACAGCTCTTTCAGGCCCTGAATGGCGCTTGTCTCCAGCGCGTTGCGTCGCGCATGCTGGAAGTTCGGCATCGCCAGGACCGCAAGCAGCGACACAAGTCCGACCGCCAGCATAATTTCGATAAGTGTATACCCCTGCCCGTTTTCTTTTTCGGGCGATCCGGGTGTCTTTCTCTTTTCCGGCGATTTCTTCATTTTCGACTTCCTGCAATGACTTTCAAGAAACACTGCCAACGGTTAATAGTCCTGTACGACGGGACTATTTGACTCAAGACCCTCTCTGACCGGCGGGTCCTGAAGTATATTATCGGATTCTATCTGACCTGTAATAAACAAATTAATATTGAACGTGCGAAGCCCCATGCGGTTGTAGCCCACCGGTATCGCATCCACTTTATAGTAGAGCGAGTTAGGGCTGTCCGGCACAAAAAATACAAGCGAGTAACGGTCGATATACGGCAATACGCTGGAGGTACTCATCGGGTCGGTAAATGTGTAGACCGTTGAATATCCCTCCGGCAGGTAGTTTGCCACAACCAGTTCATCAAACCCGCCAAATCTCCCGTACTCTGAATAATACCGGCTTTCCGCAAGAGCGATACGTTTCAGACGGCCGATCGCGTTATCTTCATATACAACCCGTCTTGCCTGCATGAAGGAAGGAAGCGCAAAAGCCATGATCATGCCGATGATCACACAGACCGAGAGAATCTCAATCAGGGTCCATCCTTCCTGTCGCAGATTTGCATTCATCTTTATCAAAATTTCATCAAGCCGGAAATCCGGTCCTAATACACCGGTCTTCCGCTGGTAAGCCACTTTACAACCCCGTCCTCCTCGACATACATACCTCTCAGATCGCGTATCCCGCCGATAACCACCCATCTAGGATACCACGTATGGCTCTGTTCGAGCACGGATTCCGCGATGATCTCGAAACCTCCGCCCTCCTCATCGAGATTGAACTCCAATGTATATTCAGGAATATACGCAGGACGAAGGTAATGGGTCATGTCATCGTCCTCGTACAGGTATGCTTCATCAATGTAACCCTCATCCCGAAGATCGAAGTATTCCCCGTACTCCCCGAACTCGCGAAAATACATTCGCTCATATAACGCGAGCTGTGTCAGCCTCTGTGCCGCAAGCTTCTCCTTGCTTCGCCTCTTTACCTCGAGGTATTGAACCGTGCCCACGGTAACAAGAATACCGACAATCGTGGCCACGATCAGCACTTCCATTAAAGTGTATCCCTTCTGTTTCATATTTCCCTTTAACAACAGCATATAATTATTCCTCCATCACTAGCGAGGCAGATACCCTAAAATCCAGTATGGGTCGAAATACACCTCGCCGTCCTCCTGGACATAAAACGTCTCCAGATCAAGAGAATTATACAATGGAGTGGCGACAATCAGGAAATTATACGAATCCGGCTCCAGATCCATCTCCTCTTCGTTTCTCACAAACTCCAGACGATATCCCGGCACAAATGCGTTGACCGTGTGACGTCTTTCGTCATCCTCTTCGTATATCTCAGAGATCAGCCCGGAGTTCTGGAGATCGAAAAACGTACCGTAAACTCCCTCGGGATTCACCGTGGGATCGTTTGAGTAACGAAACACATGCTCAAGCCTGGAAAGCTCCTTCAGACGCTGCACCGCTTTTTCCTCAAACGCGTAACGCTTGTAATTGTGCATCATACCCTGTGTCATGAGGACAACGATAATCACAAGCGCAGTTACACCAAGGATCTCAATCAGCGTGTATCCGGTCTGATGATCCCGGTTTTCGATTCGCTCACGATTTTCTCTCTCGTTTTTCATCTCTCACGGCCAGGAGAATCCTGTCCACAGGCCATTTTTATTTATTTATGTGCTTTGTCTCGATATCGTCAAAGTCACCAGTCGGTACTCTTACTCCCATGTTTGGATTTCTCATAACCACCCCATACTCGCGCTGGGTGGTTGAACCACCGATGTTTATACTGAGAATCATTGTGATGCTGTGCACGTCCGGCAAACTCTCGGTTATCCTGCCATCGGAATCGAGGTATTCAAATTCAAGATTAGCCACTCCGGTCGTGACCAGGTTGGTTCCTTCATCGACTCCGCTTTTAGTCAATACCGTTCTCATCAGGTAATTTTCCCCGGTAAATATACCGGGACGCACTTTGTAACGCACCCAGATCTCGTCATTCTCAGGACCGGGATAGCCCATGACAAGGTAAAACGGGTTGGGTGTTTCCCGAAGAACCTCGGCGCCGCCTCCATCATGTACCGTGCCGTTGTAAAACCATGTGGCGGCGTGAACATCCTGAATGAACATATTCATTGCCTTCTGATGCCCGAACTCGACACTCTGAGTATCGGTGACCGTGTGAAGCGTGTCGAGCCCCTCCAGAAGCGCAGCAACAATCCCGACAGCAATCAGGGCTGTCAGGCCGACCACGATAAGGCTTTCAATAAGCGTAAAGCCTTTCTCGCGATATCGTCTCTGTATTTTCATCCTGAATCTCATCTACTAAGGATTCGAACTACCGACCCCCACCCAGCGGACCTCGATATTATCAACTTCGAAGCCGCCATAATTCAAATCATATGAATTTCCCCCGTCATTGGAAATGAAATGTACTATCAGTGTATCCCCCTGAACCCACGGCGTCCAGGGCCAAATTCCATCATCCGGTACGGGAACCTGGCTGCCATCCACTTCAACATACACATTCCCGTCAATGTCCTCAATCGAAATATGATCCTCAACAGGCTGAGCAGTCGGCAGCTCAAGATCAAACGTGCCGAAATGCGCCCTGATTTCACTCGCGCCGGGAACATGATATGCAAAATGCAAATCTTCGTTATCATCATAGACCTTATGAGACGGCAAATCATCCAGGTTGGGCAGTCTGTCCACCCGAGTCGGTGTATCCCGATAAATACTTGTCTGGAAACGGGCCAGCTCATTATTGTCGCGCTGCCACCAGGTCTGCGTCTGCCATTGACTGGTACGGTTTACATTCGTGGAGGGGTAAAATTCCAGCTCTATCCTGATAAGATCTTCCCGTTCCTTAATCCCCTTTTCGTCGCTGGCGGCTTCAGTATAAATCCGTCGCCCAAGATCGAAACCGGAACCCATGTAATTCGGGAAGTACATGATGACATTGTTATATTGTTCTTCACCTTCCGATGTTATGTATTTATCGACATGGCCGGTTGCGCTGCTGAACCCGTAGACCTCGATCTCGCTCACATACGGCCAGTGAAAAGTCTTGTCGAAGTCACAGTTGGTATTGATATCCTGGACGCCAATAATCCCGACTTCCAGCGGCTCGGATGCATCATCGAATATCACCCGGATATCTGAAGAACCGTATCTCTGACCGTCAACGAAATTCAGATTATTCACTGTATGCACCCAGGGATCGAAATGCTCCCCGTATCCAAGGACCTTGTCCGTCCAGAAAAACATGAAACTGCTCTGCCAGATGTCATCTTCATGCGGAAGATAGTCGAAATCCCCGACTGGAGCCCCCATCAATTCCGTCTCATTGAAACGATTGTCGTAAAGGATTCTGCTGATCTTTGTTTTTTCAGGGAAGGCACAGTAAATATATTGAAAATCATCGGGAGCGAAATCTCCGCCGGCTCCGGGACCGCCGCCGGGTTCGCCGGCTTCGGGACCTCCTCCACCGCCGCCGGGACCTCCGGCGCCAGGACCCGAGTTATAATACGCAAGCGCATTCTGCGCTCCCATCCAGCGCGTGTTGAAATTCGCGCGTTTTCCATCAAAGGCAAAATCTCTCATGTAATCCGCCGTTGCCGTGCTCAGATCGCCTGAGGCTCCCACCAGAACATCCCCGCCGAATTTATCACTGATGGCGATATCCCTGAAATAATTCGGGACATCAATCAGGTTATCGGGTTCGCTGGTAATCAGGAAAG
>CBDUUJ010000224.1:0-5357 GCA_965370205.1 uncultured bacterium | reverse complement strand
TCCGATCCCGCGAGTTCGAACAGATGGAGATGGAATTTTTCGTGCATCACGATTCCGCCGATGAATGGTACGAGCACTGGAAGTCCGAGCGATGGAACTGGTATTTGAACGCGCTCGGAATCAGAGAGGAGAATCTGAAATTCGAGGATCATAAGCAGGAAAATCTCGCCCATTACGCGAAAGCTGCGGTCGATGTGATCTACAATTTCCCGTTCGGATGGCAGGAGATCGAGGGCATTCACAACCGCACCGATTACGATCTCAACGCCCATCAGGAACATTCGGGCAAGAATCTTCAATATATCGATCAGGAGTCGGGCGAGAAATATATCCCGTGGGTGATCGAAACATCCGCCGGAGTCGAGAGAAGCGTCCTCGTGACCATTGTCGACGCGTATACCGAAGATGAAATCGGCGGCGAGAAACGCAATCTTCTGAAATTCCATCCGCATGTGGCTCCGGTGAAAGTTGCCGTGTTCCCGCTCCAGAAAAAATCGGAGCTTCAGGATGTCGCAAGACCCCTGTTTAAGGATTTAAAGGAACTCTGGAACTGCCAGTATGATGTCGCGGGGAATATCGGGAGAAGATATCGCCGTCAGGATGAGATCGGCACCCCGTTCTGCGTGACTATCGATTTCGACACGCTTGAAGACAAGGCTGTGACGATCCGCGATCGCGACACGACAGAGCAGGTGAGGGTCGGGCTTGATAATGTCCAGTCCTGGCTGTTTGAGAGATTGAAATAGATTATAATTGCCGCGATTGATGAGTTGCGGTAAGGGATTGCTGAACAAGAAAATATATATCCGGTACCCCACCCTTTAGGGTGGGTGGAAGGCGCATGAAATCTGGAATCGCCCACCCTAAAGGGTGGGGTACCGGAGTAAATATTATTTTCATTACTCCTGAAAAAGCGAGGAAACAAAATGCACAGATTATTTTTTCTAATTCTACTCGGACTTCTATTAGTAACCCCTGTGATGGGACAAGATGCTGTTTCGGATGAGCCGCCTGAAATCAGCGGACATTATCTGAACGTGACAATCGAACCCGATGATAATTACATCCTTGTGTACGACATCGTCACGCTTGCATACCCATACGAAGGCTGGTACACATTCACACTCAATAAAAACCTGAACGTTTCGAGAGTGTTGTGCGACTCCAGCCCGATGATTCATGAGATCATGCCCTATGAAGGTGAAGGCACGGGCGAAACCTGCGAGACTGAAACATTTCACAATGTCAGGATTTATCTACCGGAAGGATCGACTGAATTCCATATACTCTACGACGGGAGAATCACCGATCCTATCGATCCAAGCGGCGCGCTCGGACGGATCAGGGGCGATTACACAAGCGGCGATATTTCTCCCGACGGTGTCTATCTCTCGTCCGGAACGGGATGGTATCCGGACACCGAATACTCCATGGCGAAATACAACATGTCGGTTATGCTGCCGCAAAACTGGCACGCCGTGACCCAGGGCGACCTGATGGGCAGTATCGATGACGGTTACAACACGATGAGTTTCTGGTCGGGCGAAATTCCATCCGATGGCTGCGTGCTTGTGGCCAACGAATATTTCATCAGGTCGAGGACAATCGGCGACGTGGAGTGCAGCACGTATTTCTATCAGGACGATACCGAGCTGTCGGACTCGTTCCTGGACGGGCTGGATGAGTACCTGCCGGTTTACGAGGATCTCTACGGACCGCTGCCGTACAGCCGTTTTGATATCGCGGAGAATTTCTTCACGACCGGCTACGGCATGCCCGCGTTTACGCTTCTCGGGTCGCGGGTTCTGAGAATGCCCTACGCGACCGCCGAGGGTTCGCTCGCGCATGAATTGGTGCATAACTGGTGGGGGAACGGCGTGCATGTCGCATGGGAAAAAGGCAACTGGTGCGAGGGTCTGACATCATTTTCAACAAATTACTACTGGCATGTTCTCGACGGCAGACCCGATGACGCGAAGCATTACCGGTTCCGGAGCATGGTCAGATTTTCGGTCGAGGTTTCGGAAGAGGAGCAGTATCCGGTTCGGGAGTTCTACACGAAAATGGCGATTGAGGATGGAATGATCGGCTACGACAAGGCGGGCGCGTTTTTTATCCTGCTGAAATACATGATCGGCGATGAGGATTTCTTCGACGCGCTGCGAATTGCGGTCGAGAGATATACGGGTCACAGAACCACATGGGACGATTTCCTGGTGGTCTTCGAGGAGGTATCGGGAAGGGATTTATCGAATTATTTCTCATCCTGGCTCGATAATCCCGGCGCTCCGGAATTGCGATTTGAAGATATCGAACAGGTCGAGGGAGAGGACGGATGGCATCTATCGTTCAACGTCATCCAGGACGGTGACATATTCTACTGCGATGTCCCGCTCGTTATCCATCTTGCGGATCAGGATTTTGAAACCAGTTTCGAGCTTTTCGCGCAGGAGCAGGAGTGTGAATGGCTGCTTGATTCACCCGCCGACTCGTTTGAAATCGATCCTGACTATTACATGTTCAGACGTCTTAAGAGGGCTGAAACTCCCCCGAGTCTGAACACCACTCTTGACGCCGATTCGCTTTTGATTGTGCTTCCCGGTGGCGGCGGAGATGACTATTTCGAGGTTACCAATTTCATGGGCGGACCTCCGAGGATCGAGGAAGTCAGCGTGCAGAGCCACTACGAATCGATCGCGGATGATGTCGCGGCGGACAGGGAAAATGTCACGGTGAAGTACGACTATGAGGTTACAGAGGATGATCTGATGAATTCGTCGGTGTTGTGCCTAGGAGCGCAGCGTTACAATTCACTTGTCGACCGTCTGCGGATCGAGGTCGGCGACCGGGTAACGATTCTCGATGATGGTTTCTGCATTAACGGAATTGATTATTTCGGCGAGGACGAGTCACTGCTTGTGACCGTCCGGAATCCGTACAACGACGATTGCGATATCACGTTCTACCTCGGCAATTCACCCGACGCAATTTATAAAGCGACATTTATGTTTTTCTACGGCTGGGACTCGTTCGTCGTCTACGGCAACGGTCTCCCAATCGACCGCGGCGAATGGAATATGGACAAAGGCACGATGTATTTTGAGTGTCGTTAGCTTCCAGCTATCGGATTATGGGGAAAGACGATAAAACGGCGACAAGCTGCGTTCGGCTGGAAGCCAAACGCGCTTGTCACCGGCACCCGTTTTAATTTATATATCACCGGTACCCGGTTTTACTATGACACTGGACAGGTTTATTCCCAATAACCGTTCGGGAGCAGTTTGACCAGGTATGGGTCATTTGAACCGTTACTTGCATGCAAATCCTCATTTACCAGGTCGGGATCGAAGTCGACGGTACCCTGGTACAATCCTGCTGAATAGCTGTTGCCGTAACTGTCCACAGCTACACTCGTATTCCAATCATGCCCCCCGGCGCCCCAGATGCGTGCCCACTGAAAATCGCCTCCGGAATTGAATTTGCTCAGGAACCCTTCTTCCCAGCTACCCGTCGCTGTGTATTCATCTTCTTCCAACGGGTCGGGATCGAAGTCGACGGTGTTTCTGAAATGACCTGCAACATAAATGTCATCAGGACTGCCACCCACGGCAACTGCTCGACCCTCATCAACACCCGATCCGCCCCATGTATAAGCCCAAATAAACGAGCCGGATGAATCAAAACAACTGAAAGATACATCGCTTGCACCGTTCGATGTGTGATTATCCTCGTTTACCAGATCGGGATCGAAGTCGACAGTTTCATAAAAGTGTCCTGCTACATAGACATTGCCATCGCTGCCCACGGCTATTCCTTCGGCCAAATTTAATGAGGTCCCTCCCCAGGTGCGTACCCACTGGTAAATACCATCGGAATTGAACTTGCTGAAGTATGCATTTGCATGTGAGCCACTTGATGTATGCCAATCTTCATCATCGCCGGGATCGAAGTCGACAGTATTCTTCCATTCACCTGTGACATAAATTTCATCTGGATTATTACCTACAACGACACCATAGCCGACTACCGACATCATTCCTCCCCAAACACGGACCCATTCCATATTACCATTGCCGTCCAGCTTGACGAGGAACGCATCATGAGAAGAATTGTTCGTTGCCGAGAACTGCCAAACCCCTGGGTTTTCCGTGTCAAAGTCGACTGTTTCTGCGTAGCAGCCGCTTACATAAACGTTACCGGAATCATCCGCGGAGACTCCCCGACCAAGATCAATGAAACCTCCTCCCCAGGTGCGGACCCATTGGAAATCACCGTCAGGATCGAACTTGCTGATAAATACATCCTGCCAGCCGTTGGAATCGCGCCATTCCACCTCGTAGGGATCGGGATCGAAGTCGCATGAATACATATCGAACCAGCCTGTTACATACACATTACCGTCACCGTCCAGTGTTACACTTCGAGGACAATCGTAATAATTGCTTCCCCATACACGGGCCCATTGAAAATCGCCGGCGGAATCGAATTTGCTAAGGTATATATTTCTATACCCGTGTGATGTGAACACCCACTCTCCTCCGGATTCTTCCGGGTCAAAGTCGACAGTCCCGGTATACTCGCCGACTACATATGTATTACCCGAATCGTCTATCGCAACCGCGGTGCCACTGTCAAAGTAGATTCCTCCCCACGTACGTGCCCAGCCCGGTTCTCTTATTATGAAATCATCGTCGGATATGTCGAACACACCGGGATTATCGGTTGAGCTGACACGAACACGAACAGTCAATGATGGATCATCCGGGATCGTCCACATATAACCGCCGTCGTTGTCCTGATCCACTGCGACGGGATTAGTGTCTGAAACGAAATTATCTTTCGAATAATCGATAAACACTGTTCCGGTGACATACTCGGAGTCCCATGTGACCTCATAGTCGTATCCAATCGTCCATTCCTCCCCGCCATCCGGCGTGAGAACATCAATCCAGGACGGCTCCTCGTTTCCGACAGGAACATCCAGCAGGAAATATCCCGCAAGCGCTCCGTCGGCGTCATTCTCCACTCCAAATTCATTCGCATAATCAAGTTCAGGATAATTGATCTCTATCCACACCGGCAGCGGATTATCAGAGGCCAGCGATGTCGCGGGAATGTCGGTTCGGTAAGTGTAATGATTTATCCCCGAATCAACCGGTGTCATATCCACCGCGCCGTCGCCGGTCCACGCGTCCGAATAGCACTTGACCACATACTCATCCATGACTCCACTCGCGGTCGCCGACCAGTCATAAACACTGATATCGAGAATCGCGTTCCCGCCGTTTGAGGTTCCATCAATGTAATAAAGCGTGCTCGAATCGACAACACTGATCGCGACAGCCTCATCGACATTG
>CBDUUJ010000223.1:0-5370 GCA_965370205.1 uncultured bacterium | reverse complement strand
GGATATGAATGAAGACCTGGTATTCTCCTGGGAAATCGGCAACGACTCTCCGGCGAAATACAACGACGGCATGGGAAACACAGACGGCCTTCACCCGTACGGAGACGGCTCAATTGATATCATATTTCCCGATGAAGGGATATATGTAATCGATGTCATTGTCACCGATTTGGACAGCAAAACCGGATATACGGAAATGCCGCTGGAGGTCATTGTCTCCCTGCCGCCCGATCCGGAATTCCCGCCAACGGGTGTCAACCTGGAACTCAGTCTCAGGAGAACAATTCTGTACTCATACGAATACACAAACAACCCGAGTGACATACCTGCAATAATACTAACCTGGGACGGCAGCCTGGTGACGGGTGTGACCGGGGAATGGGTAATCTACAGGGATCCGGACCCATTCGACGGCACTGAAACATGGCATGAGATCGGCACAACACCTCCGAAGATAAAGAGTTTTGAGAACCTCCTGACAGGCACTCACGGATATCATAGCGGTGCGGCTTATTACTTCAAGGTTAAAGCCCGTTCGGTAGCAGGCAATCAAAACTCAGAGAGCACCGGCTCCACAGAATGGGCTTTTATCGAATTCGAGAACGGCGAGTCGTCCGGTTCGGCAATGGATCAACACCCCTGGGTAATGGGATACGGAGGTTATGAAACCTCGTATTACCGTCAGTGGGAACGAACGGATGCCGGTGGAGGAGCTGTAGCAGGCAGATGCTGGATGATGGATCCTGACTCCGACTACATGCGCAGACATATCTGGAGCGTTATCGCATCACCGGAACTCCCCATCCTGACCGATCCCGTGCTTGCCGCAACAACAATGGAATGGTATATCGAATTGATTTTCGGAGCCCAGGTTATACCAATGAACGAGTGCTGGGATAACTATGCCCGCCTGAGCGTAGGTACCGTTCCTGACGATCCTGCCACACACACGGGGCAACAGTATTATCACGAATATGAGGAATCGGTTCCCGGAAATCATATGGAAGGCCAGACTTATTACACAGAGGGCTACTGGTCCAACCTTAACAGCCGTTTCGATAAAAGCCCAACTACGTACAATGATCGATACGGCTGGGGAAGGGACGAGTACAGTTGGGGACCCATATGGGCAAGATTCAGACTGACCGATCTTGATCCGAACGGGACCGCACTCACACGCGCGGCAATAGGTTTTGGAACCGGAGTGACAAGCGATGCACACTCGCGTCCCCGAGCAGATGAGATTGCGGTAATAATATACTGATCGTCTGAGAGATCCGCACCCGATCCGGAGGTTAAGGATTGATCGCCTTTAGTTCCATATTAACAAAGATTTTATCATACATATTATTACAATACCGATACGCATATTATATATCGGAAATATCACTCGTAAGTAATCGTACATTTACTTATAGCAAAAGAGCTACTTGACTTTCGGACTAAACTAATGTAATTTTATATACAGTCGACCAAGACTATAGGGGGGCATTCAGAATAATCAATAGAATAGAATTTGCTGGTCTCATACCTTTTTACTATTTTCATTACTTTATTACAACGAAAAAGGAGGCTAATTATGCTAAGAAAGGTTCTTGCATTCGCAGCAATTGCCATGTTTCTTGTTGGCGTAGGTTGCGCTAATGGAACCAATCCGGTAACTCCTGACAAGGATTCACAGACTCTCGAGGAGTATTACAACTCATTCGATATGTCCAACCCGGCAGTTGCGGAGTACACATATACAGATTTCGACGGTAATGTACTTGCAACAGGTCTGATAGGACAAAACGAAGACGGGTTGTATTTAATCGAGAATCGTGGCGCCCAGATTGATGTTAACCTGGCGCCGCTGAGTCTTGTCTGGGTCTGGGTAACGTACAACAACCCGGCCGGGACCATCCCTTCCGGTGTTAATGCCGGGCTGCCGTATTATTACATTGGCCAGACAATTGATTATGATATCAACATTCGGAACTGGCTATGGTTCCCGATTGGTCAGGTAAATCCATGTAAACCATGGCAATTTACCGGACCGGCCGAGCTTACTGTTGAGATGCACTATGCATCCTTCAACGCCGCAGGCGAAATCGTGGTCGGTGGGTTGTTACCCGGCGATCCGATTTTCTATTGGGAAGGCGTTGTATCCCCCGGATACCAGACACTGAACGATACATTCCATATCGTTCCTGGTACTGTCCCGGGTCTTGACGTTACCACGGCAGAACTGCGTGCACCGGTATTCTTCGGCATCTTCGAAATTATTTTCTTCGATGGTATTGCCGGAGTCTGGGATCCAATTTAATACGGATGCTTCAGTTCAGCCCGTATAGTTGACAACTAGACGGTCTTTTCGACGAGCTTCCTTGTGGAGCTCGTCTCTTTTTTTTATCCGGGCCATTAATATATTCCATGCCCGTCCGCTTTAATTCCACGGATAATATCATTGACGTATCTGTGCTATCCTAATAGAATAAAGCAAATGGCAGCGTAATCGATCGACAGGACAGGATCATGATATACCAGCAGATAATCGAGGAAATATTTCGCTCTTCCATTACTCACATGGAGACAGCGCTTACCGTATGTCAGTCTCCTCTTGCCGGAGCTATAAGAAAATCAATTCATCTTCTTGAGAGAGGAGGAACTTTATATTTCGCGGGCAATGGCGGGTCCGCCGCGGACGCATCACACATAGCGAGCGAACTTGTCGGCTCTTTCGAGCACTACACCGCTCCCCTGCCCGCTGTCTCACTCACAACCGACACCGCCATCCTGACATCGGTCGGAAACGATTTCTCTTTCGACAGCATTTTTCTGCAGCAGGTACATGCGCTCATGAAACCCTGCGACCAGCTATGGGTGATCTCCACGTCCGGCGATTCGATGAATCTCTTCCATGCGGCAGCCTGGGCCCGTGAAAACAAAATCAGCACTGTCGGCCTGCTCGGACGTCGCGGCGGCAGAATCGCAAACCAGGTGGATTATCCAATAATCGTGCCGGGCGACAACACCCAGAGAATCCAGGAAGTGCATATATTGATTCTCCACATCCTCGCTTCCGCCCTCAAACGGAAATTCCCCGACGGAATCCAACGTATCAACAAATCCACTGAGCCGGTACAGGTCCAAAAAATTCCTGATGAGGAAGCAATGGGAGATATTCCTTCCGAAGAGATCACTTAAAGCGTGCGAATTGTACTGATGATACGTCATATATGCGCTATAATGTAACTATCCTTCCGACAGACTGAAACTTGTTTGATAACATCGTCGAGGTGAAAACAGCATGCGATTTTACTGGTTTGCACTATTAATCCTGCTTGGAGTATCTCTTTGTATATTGCCTGCGTGTTCGGGCAGCGGACCGGTCGAACCGACTCTTGCTGAATCATCGGGAAATCACATCGCTGCAGGACATTCGCTTTGGGGAATGTTCGATATAAGGATCGATCTGGAATCCGGAGATGTCGGCATTGAACCAATCCGGGCGGGTTCCATGCATTACGATGTCACGCAATGGCTTATGCCGCCATACTGCAGTGACTGCTTCATCATCGGGGCGATCGATCTCGACTGGGATAATCACGTCGTCACCGCGGATGTAACCCTGAAAAATTTCACCGCTTCTCTGACAGGCTACGACGTGCGGGGAATCGTCTATCCGCTCGGGGATTACATTCTTGAAAACGCGTATGCCTACACGCTTCTCTACGCGCCTGACGAGGTCGAGGACCCGTCCGGTTTTCGCGCATACAAGACGGACGATCCCGACAGAACCCTGGGTCCCCTGGAGAGCGCGACAGAGACTTATGTGATCGGATTCCCCGAGGGTGCGGGGTTTATCGACATGAGATTCGCCGTGGACGCATGCTGGCCGGATCACTGCCCCGAAGCGTACGATATCCATGACTTTGTGCAGGATGATCTCGAAATGACTCCGGGATCGTCCGCGACCGTTACAGTTTATGTTTCAGACTGGCAGGAAAATGTCCAAAAAGTGACCATCGATACAGGCGCGCTCGGCGGAACCGAATTGGATCTTTCATGTGTGTCGGGTGAGGAATGGATCGGCACGATCACCAACGAACTTGGAATGCCTCCCGGGTCGTATCAATGCATGATCACATCGAAGGACAAGGCAACACTGAAAAATCTTTTCCAGTGGGTGGAAGTCACAGTGACCGATCTTTCCGATGTCGATCCGCCAACCTGGGATGACGAGGAAGGGATCATTGAGGTCGTAGCGGGACTTGGCGGGATTCTGGTCTCCTTTGGCACGGCGAGCGATCCGAGTGAGCCGGTGACCTGTAACCTTTACTGGGTGGAAGGAGGCACGCTCGATTTCGGAACCGCAAACAAGGTGCCGGTAGAGGAATCGCCGTTTCTTCTGACCGGTCTCAATGCGGGTCTTCATACGCTGTGCCTGCGGGCTGAAGATTCCTGGGGAAATGAGACGACGAATATCGATTTCGAGAGCGCGGTTGTCGGGGAGCATCCGAATGTGTGGTGGGTGGACGGTCCGAACATGGAGACACCTCGCGGTTATGCGGGCGGGATTATCGATGACGGATTTTTCTGGGTGCTTGGAGGAAGCGCAACGGGAACAACGTTCGACGCGGTGGAAAAATACAATATCGCCGAGGGCACATGGAGCAGTCCGTGGACACTTCCGGAGCCACGGGATTCATTCGGATGCGGAGCGCTCGACGGGATGGGGTACATTTTCGGCGGGCGATTATCGGAGACAAATGTCACCGATACATGTCATGTGGTCGATCTTGCAAGCGGTTCATTTATTTTTTCTCCCCCAACCTACCCGATGGAACTCGCGAACATGGGATGTGCCCTGCTCGACGGGACTTTCTATCTTGCCGGCGGACGGTATTTCACAGGTACGACATGGACATTTCATCGGCAGGCGTTCAGTTACACACCACCGGGACCTGATTTTGTCGGGGAGACCGACATGGAATTCGACACGTCCACGATGGGATTCGCCGCCGGAGACACATACCTGATGACATGCGGCGGACATCCCGACCGGGACGATGTTCTGTATCACGTACCGGGCGCGAAATCGTGGCAGTTCAAAGCGTCACTCATACCGGGTCGCGACGGGAACGCGTCGGTGTGGGTCGACGGGTGGCTGTATTCGCTCGGCGGCAATTCCGGGCCGAATATCATCGCGAATGTGAACGTGATGGATGTCGAGGGCGATGTATGGTATTCGATTAATCCATTATTGCTCGGGAGAGGTGTGGCAGCAGCAGCTACTGATGGAGAGTATATTTATATCGCCGGTGGAGTCTCAGCCGTCTGGCCGGTACAAACCCCGCTGGCATCGTTTGAGATCGGAAGGATTTATTA
>CBDUUJ010000222.1:0-5404 GCA_965370205.1 uncultured bacterium | reverse complement strand
AAGTGTGTGGGTGCGAAAGTAATTGCGCCGGATAATCATGGCTATGGAAATGCAGACACCCATCTAGGAACGGGGCATAGCGTCGTATGCGTGTGCGCCCCGAACCTCGGGGCGTTTGCTTTTTAATGAGGTGTTTCATATGAACGACGATACGAAAATATTTTCAATTACAACTCCACTCTACTACGCCAACGCGTCATTCCACCTGGGACACGCGTACTCAACCTATGTGTGCGACACCCTTATTCGCTTCTACAGGATGCTTGGTTATCAAACCTATTTCATTACCGGATCGGACGAGCATGGCGAAAAGATCAAAGCAGCCGCCGAATCGCACGGGTTCACCCCGCTCGAATGGACCGACCGAGTCGTCGAAGCCGGCAAAGCTCTCTGGAAAAGCTGCGGGATCGAGTACGACTATTTCGTCCGGACCACCCAGCATGAACCGGAGGATCATTACCGCGATGTCCAGCGGTTTTTCAAGCGCATTTTCGACCGGGGGGACATCTACCTCGGCGATTACGAGGGACTCTACTGCGTCGGATGCGAAAAATATCTGACCGAGAAAGACCTCGTGGACGGGAAATGCCCGGAGCATGACAAGGAACCTGTCCTGGTGAAAGAGCCATGCCTGTTTTTCAAGCTCTCCAAATGGGCTCCGATTATTCTTGAGATACTGGAACGGGAACCCGATCGCATCCAACCGGCGACACGCCGCAACGAGATTGTCTCCAAGCTCAAGGCAGGCGTATCCGATCTCGCTGTCAGCCGGACGAAACTCGACTGGGGCGTCCCGCTCGACGATATCGAGCCGGGACATGTGTGCTATGTCTGGTTCGATGCGCTGCTGGGTTACGCCACCGCCGCGGGTATCGGGGAATATCTCGACGAGCTTGAAAAAAAGGAAACCGATTCGTCATACGAGATCAAACCGACGAAATTCGCGACCTACTGGCCTCACTGCGTTCATGTTATCGCGAAGGATATCCTCTGGTTCCATACTGTCATCTGGCCCGCGATGCTGCTCGCCGCGGAGCTTGACCCGGACGATCCCGCGAAATTCGTAACCACCGGAACTTTCTCGCACGGCTACCTTCTCGAACGCGGTCGCAAACTGAGCAAATCGCTCGGGAATATCCTCGACCCGTACCCATATCTCGAACTTCTCGGAACCGACGCTCTCAGATTTTATCTCCTGAGGGAGGTCAACTTCGGAGAGGATGGCAGTATCAATCATGAAGCAATCGCCGAGCGCACGAACGCCGATCTCGCGAACGATCTCGGCAATTTATTAAACCGCACGCTCGCGATGATTGAAAAGGACTCGAACGGATTGATCCCTCCGGAGGGTCCACACAACCAGGAACTTGTCGACACCGCGAAAGACGTGCATGACGGCGCTGTCCGGGCATTATTCGAATACGCTCCGCATCGCGCGCTGGATGCGATCTGGGACCTCGTGCGCCTGGCGAACAAGCATATCGAAGTGACCAAGCCCTGGGAGCTTCGGAAAGAGGGCAAAACCGACGAGTTGCACGCGTTCCTGTACGATCAGGCGCAGACTCTCCATAACCTTGCAATTCTCCTGCACCCGTTCCTCCCGAACCTGACCAGGAAAATCTGGGAACAGCTCGGGCTTCCGGGGGACGTGGCCGATCACAGCTACCATGACGGCGGCTCATGGGGAACTATCGATCCGGGTACCGCTGTAAAACGCGGTGAACCGATCGTGCCGAGAATCGATATCCCGAAATTCCTCAAGGATGTCGAAAGGCTCTCGGCTGAAAGAGAAAAGGAACGAGCGAAACTGGCTGAACAGACGGAGGAATCTGAAATGAAAGAGATACCTGAATTCAAGGATGACATCGAATTTGATGATTTCCTCGAACTCGATTTAAGGATCGCGAAGATTCTCGAATGCGAGCCGGTCAAGGGAGCGGACAAGCTTCTGAAACTGAAAATCGATCTGGGACGCGAGCAGAGGCAGATTGTCGCCGGAATCGCTAAGGTTTATACACCTGAGGAACTTGTCGGGAAATCGATAGTCGTTGTCGCGAACCTGAAGCCGATAAAACTTCGCGGCGAGGAGTCGCACGGAATGCTTCTTGCCACCGGCGACGATCTCGGAATCACTCTCCTGGTTCCTGAGAAACCATCGGTTCCGGGAGACACGGTGCATTAACGATAAAAAATATTTAGCTACTGTAACAAAAACCGCTCCCTGACGGTCGCGGCTCTGTTACAGCGGCTCAGATACAGGTTCTATTCCCCATCCACCGGACCGAAAAACTCCTGCAGTGTCATTTCGTTTCCCAGCGAGTTCCTGAACTGACGCATAAGCTCATCGAAACTTTCTTCTGTGATTTCCGATCCCCCGAAAGTCGTTGTTACACTCCATTCATCACGCACATTGACAAGTGTATCCCAGTAACCGAAGTACTCCTCATGAATAATCAGGAACTCCGGCTGCGCGATCCATTTCAAAAGCATTCCAAGAGCCTTCGCACGTCCATCGGCGGTATTAATATGAGGTATCAGTCCGATAAACGCGACGTTGATCGTGACCATTTCGTCATCGGTTAATTCAGCGCCCTCCGGGAACCCATATTCTTCAGGATAAAACGTATTCAAAACACCTGAGAAAAAGTCGAGAACCGGAATATTCCCGCACTCAAGCCCGCCAAGCTCCATCACATCCAATGCACTATCCCGAAATGCTATTGCCTGGTCGGTATCCGAAACCCACTGTTCAATCGGAACATAGAACATATTGCCAAGCGCCGAATATCCGAGCTGCCTTCGTTTGCAATCGTTGCTCCTGTCCAGGATAAGATTGAAAAAAAACGTCGCAAACCGGTCCGACGGCGCTCTGCCAAGAGCTTCAGCAATAACCTCGGCCTCCTCCCCCTCTCCCATCGGACCTTCCAGCAGCCCATCTCCCAGAAAAAACGTAATCTCCATTACATGGGAATCGGAATAGGGAAACATCCCTCCGGCTGAGAACGTCATCCATGCAATATCCCAGTACATCCACCTGTGAAATCCGGAGACCTTCCCGCCATCGCGATACCGCTGTAATTCATCAATAATGAGACTGATCGCTTCGCTACGGGCAAGCTGGATCGTCCTCAGCGTGTACGCGTGAGTCAGACGTCCCTCCCAGAAATCCTGGTCCGGAACCAGCTCCTGAAGCCGTTCGATTTTATTATCCCAATCGATAACCGCTTCCACACCATTCTCGCCGATCGCCGCAAGCGCGATATGAAGCCAGTCCCGCCATTGGGTATCCTCATCCTCAACAGCATCACCATCGGGAACCTCGCAGATTTCCGGTCTGCGAGTGTATTCCCTTCCGAGAATCCTGAGAATCGTATCGGGAGTATCATCAAACTCCTCAACAACATCTTCCATGAACGCCCTCGCATACGCGTTCAGAGGTTTGATTTTTTCATCAATAAGCTCCCCGGTTCTGTTTCTGATTGCCGCGTCGAAAATAATGTGCAGGAATCGTTCAGCATCAAGCCGAATCGCTCCCTCATCCATCTGCGCGATCAGATCATCATTAAGCTCCCTGAATATCCTGTGACCCTTTTTCAGACGATTCTCCAAACCACGGTCAATATCCTGCCGGCCCTTGAATATCCATGCCGCATGGATCATCGGATGATAGGAATATGGCCAGGCGTACAAATCCGGTTCCTCGGGATTATATTCTTCCATCAGTTCCCCGTAGATTATCTGAACTTCGCTTCGGAAATCAGGCGGCGGCTCGATTCCGGGCTTGCATCCACCACTCAGGAAAAAAGCAATCAGAAATATCCACAGACAGGCTATTGTTCTATTCATCGTGAGTTTCTCCATAACGATATCCGGAAACTGTCTCCAGAGTAACATATCCATGTATTTTTATGATACCAAAGTGACAAGCCGGGTTGATTTTTAACCCCCATTTATGTATCCATTACACTCTGTGCTTTTCCTGTGAGGGGGAGATTCTATTCGTTATCGTATACTCCCACAAGTTGCACATATCTTATTTATCTTATTCAACCATGAGGAGTTCCAATGGAACCAGAAATTATGGGAGAACTAACTGAGGCCGCAGCACATGGCGCCGATTTCGTATCGGAGCCTATGAACTGGACCTACATGATTATTGTCCTGATCTGCTCGATCCTGGGTCTTGGCATCGCCTGGATGCTCAAGGGCTGGGTTATGAAACAGGACACCGGCCCGGAAAACATGCGGAAGATCTCCGACGCCATCCGGGAGGGCGCAGAGGCATTCCTGAAGAGGCAGAACACCACGATCCTCTGGCTGGCCGCCGTTCTCACCGCAATCCTTTTCGTGATGTACGCCTTCGTTCGAACGCCGAGGGAATTTGATCCGGTCCAGGAGCCCATGGCGCTCGGGCTCGCGATCGCGGGATCATTTATCTTCGGAGCGCTGTGCTCTGTATTCGCGGGCTACATCGGTATGTACGTGAGCATCCGCGCGAATATACGTGTCGCGACCGCGGTTCAGACAAGCCTTAACAAGGCGCTGCAGATCGCGATTAGAGGTGGCGCGGTATCGGGAATTTTCGTAGTCGCAGTAAGCCTTCTCGGTGTCGGCCTGCTGTTTTCGCTTATCGAAATGGCGGGAATTACCGAATCCGAGCACATTCCGTTTCTGATTGTCGGTTACGGATTCGGCGCGAGTTTTGTTGCGCTATTCGCGCAGCTTGGCGGAGGAATCTACACTAAAGCCGCGGATGTCGGCGCGGACCTGGTCGGCAAAGTCGAGGCGGGTATTCCTGAGGACGATCCCAGGAACCCGGCGGTTATTGCAGACCTGGTCGGCGACAATGTCGGCGACTGCGCCGGTCGTGGCGCCGACCTTTTCGAGTCGACAGCCGCCGAGAATATCGGCGCGATGATCCTCGGAGCGACTCTCGCTATGAACGCAGACCTGGCGGGATATCCTTTCGTTTATGGAACGATTGGAGTAATGATGTTCCCGCTGATCGCCCGTGCTTTCGGAATCATCGCGGCGATCGTTGGAATTATCAGCGTCAGCACTCCCGAGGACGGCGATCCGATGGTCGCGCTCAACAAGGGATATGCATGGGCTGTCGTGCTCGCGATGATCGCGTTCGGCTTCACCACGAAATGGCTTCTCAGCGCGGAGGGCGCACCGCAGGCATGGTGGCACTTCTTCCTGTGCGGAATTATCGGTGTTCTGACAAGCGTGGCATTCGTCGGGATCACCCAGTACTACACCGAACATAAATACAGACCTGTCAAGGATATCGCCGAGGCATCCACAACCGGTCCGGCAACAAATATTATCTCCGGAATCGCTGTCGGCTTCGAGTGTACTGCTATTCCGACAATCGTTATGGGTATCGCAATTCTGGTAAGCT
>CBDUUJ010000221.1:0-5412 GCA_965370205.1 uncultured bacterium | reverse complement strand
TTGAATAATAAAATGTATATCAAAAAACCGCGCACTGACGCTCGCGGCTCTGATATGAATAAATACCTGCACAGTTGATTAATCCTCATCCTCGCCGGTTCGTTTGGCCTTGTAGGCTTCCATAATTTTCTTTGCGATATCCTGCGGAACTTCCTCGTAATGGCTGAATTCGATCTCGAAACTTCCCCGTCCGCCGGTTATCGAGTTGATATCGGCGGAATAATTCAGAAGTTCCTTCATCGGGACTGTCGCCTTGATGATAACGCTGCGACCCCTGGCGTCGGTACCGAGAATCCGTCCGCGCTTGCTCGTCAGGTCGCCCATGATGTCGCCCATGTTCTCCTCGGGAACCTTGATCTCCATGTTGTAGATGGGTTCCATGAGGATTGGCTGGGCCTCCACAAATCCTGCCTTGAAACCCTTTTTCGCGGCGGTGATGAAAGCGATTTCCTTCGAGTCCACCGTATGGTATTTTCCATCGTAGACGGTGACTTTTATATCAACGACAGGCGATCCGGACAGTGGCCCCGTCTCCATCGCCTGTATGACGCCCTTCTCGACCGCGGGGATGTATTGTCTTGGAATTGAACCGCCGAAGATCGCGTTGACAAATTCAAATCCCTCTCCACGCGGCTGCGGTTCGAGCCTCAGCCAGCACTCGCCGAACTGTCCCGCTCCTCCGGTCTGTTTCTTATGTCTGCCCTGGACTTCAGTCTTACCCTTGATTGTCTCACGATATGCGATTATCGGGGGATTCTGGTCGACCTCGATCCCGAACTTGTTCTTCAGCTTTTCAAGAGCCACGGTAATGTGTGTCTGACCCTTGCCACTGATAACCAGTTCCTTGGTCTCGGTATTTCTATCCGTATGAATACTCGCGTCCTCTTCCAGGATTCTCTGCAAACCCTGCGACATCTTCTGCTCGTCCGCGCGGCTTTTTGGAACAATCGACCGCCAGAATACCGGCTGGGGGAAAACGATCGGCGCGAATACAATCGGATCATCCTGTGCGCAGATGGTTTGATTCGTTCTGGTCTTTGACAGTTTCTGGATGGCCCCGACCATCCCGGCGCTCAATTCATTTACCTGCGTCCGGTCCTTGCCCTTCAGCACGAACATGCCGCTCATCCGCTCTTTTTCATCGAGGGACGAATTATAGACCTGCTGATCGGATGTGATTTTTCCGGATATGACTCTGATAATGCTCAGGCGTCCGGCGTGCGGATCGACAATTGTCTTGAAACAGAACGCGCTGAACGGTTCATCAACCGACGGCGCACGTTCGATTTCATCCTCACTGTCGGGTTTAGTGCCCTTTTTGACGGGCATATCGACAGGCGAGGGCATGAGGTCGCAGATGGCATCCATGAGGTTCTGAATCCCGACATTCTTCGTCGCGCTGCCGCAGAAAACAGGAATGACTTCCCTTGCCAGGACGGCTTTCTTCAGAGCTGCGCTAAGTTCGTCCTTTGTAAGTTTTTCCTCGGCGAAGAATTTTTCCATCAACGCCTCATCCGTCTCCGCGATCGATTCGATCATCTCCTGGCGGGCGGTTTCAACCTCGTCAGCCATGTCGGAGGGGATATCGATTTTCTCGGGTGTCTTGCCGTCTCCGGGGAATTTATATGCGATGCCGCTCAGAAGATCGACCACTCCATCGAATCCCGCTTCCTTTCCAATGGGAAGCGTGAGAAGGAATGGACGACCGAATGTTTCCTTTATCGAATCAAGGGCGGTATTGATGTCGGCGTTGTCTCTATCGAGCTTATTAATGAAAAAGATGCGGGGGAGGTCGAGTTCATCCACAAATTCGACAACTTTATCGGTCATAACTTCGACACCGGAAAGCGCGTCAAGAACGACAACCACAGCATCCGCCGCGCGCAGCGATGCCTTTGTCTCAAGGATGAAGTCGGCGTAACCGGGAGTGTCGATCAGCGTGATGTTCAGCTTCTTCCATTTGAGGGGATAGAAACTGGTTGAGATCGTGATCTTGCGTGCGATCTCTTCATCATGGAAATCGAGGATCGTATTGCCGGCCTCGATGTCCCCGATGCGTGTAGAGTCGCCGATGTTGAAGATCATGGCCTCGCCCAGGCTGGTTTTGCCGCAGTCGCCATGACCTACAAGCGCCACATTTCTGATGCTCTGAATATCAGACACAATATTGCTCCCTTGGTATCCCGTATATTATCAAGGCATACCCATACCTATGTTTTCCTCTGAGGGAAACCCGCGAAAATTATCATATTTCGAGTGATACAGCAAGTGGTTTAGCGATTTAGTTACAGCCGGCTGGAAGCCAACTGTTGAAAAAGTCTGGAATCCCGGAGTCTCAGATTTTTAACATCAATCAGCTAATATTCCTGCACTAATGTATTTGTAACTAAAACCCATCTATGCCGCCCACAAACTTGATCCTGTTTCTACCAATCCTGGATAACCATCGGGTTTGTGGGTGTCATTTTTATCGTCAATCATCCAGAAAAGACACCCACAAACCCGCAGATTAATAAAGAACTGGTCGAGACAGGATTAAGTTTGTGGGCGGCATATTTTAAAATATATAAAAATCGAGAAATATTGTGTCTTTTTCAACACTCCCAGTGAAGCCGGCGTTATGGTGAGTAGCGAAAATTTTACTTGACCTTCAGGCCGACAGTCAGCTCAGCCACTTTGAAATGGTTGTCGATTACTCTCAGTGTGACCGCGTAGATGTCCGGCTCGAATGGTGTGCGCCAGATGATCTCCGGGACGGTTGTTATGAGTTGATAGTCCGACGTCCGCAGTCCGGTCGAGAGTATATACGGAATATTGTCATCGCTGCCGGTATCTGTCGCGGTGATGCTGAATTCCCACGTTCCATTGGAAGCATCCGGAAATGCCATGCTTATCGGGGCGTGCGCGGTGACTTCTTTCTTCAGGTCGTTCGGACCTTCGATCTCCAGTTTGAAGACACCGTCAGGAGCGTTGAAGACGATGTAAAGGTCATCTATATCGATGAAATCAGCCGTGTATTTAACCTCATCGTCCTCGGCAAGAATGCCCGCGTAGTCGATGTTGGGAAAATAACCGGCCATGTCCATAAGGGTATACGCAGTATCTTTCAACGAATGCGACAGCACAAGACCGTAAATGTATTTCAGAAGATTCTGCTCTCTTGTGTTCATGTCAGCGTGACAATGGAAATTGGTGAACAGGATTAAACCATCGCCGTGAGAGAATGTTACCGTTACGGGCATTTCGCTGAAATCCTCACCGGTCGGGAGGTTGGCAATTGAATCGATATCCACAATTTCCGACGCATCGGCTGTGGCAATCGTGGTAACAGAGCCTGTAGTGTCGATAATCGGCGCCCATGGATAATTTGGAAATGCAATATCGATATTGCTGAAATCGAGCGCCATCTCTGCGATTTCATCCGCGATCGCGCCGTCGATTTCATCGCCGGAAGTATTTGCGTACCCAACATATGGATCGGGTTCCGGGAAGGTGACTTTATTCTGCGGGAGCTTTATTAAATAGTCGGCTGCGGTTCCGCTTGCATAGAGCGCTCCGCCGCTGTCGACCCATGAGAGCAGGGCGATGTCCGATCCAGCGACACTGATCGCATCGGAGGAGTTGATGAAAATCGCGTCGTAATTTGCCAGTATCCCGGAATGTCCAAGCAGAACGGGATCGATGTTGTCGTATTTGAAATCGAGATAATCGAGGACCTGCCCGGCATCATCGTGTCCGGCTGGAGTTACCGCGATCTCCGGCAGAGCATCGGCCTGCTGCGGCGAATGGAATTCTGCGTTACGGATCATTCCGCCGTTGACGGTCCAGTGATATTCGAGATCGCTGCCTTCAACGATGGCAGAGACATGCACGTCTGTGTTGGTTGTTACCGGACCTGCGGGTTCGAACAGAATATCGTGAATTTTAGGGGCATCGGCTGAACTGCCGCAACCTGCCAGTGATAAAGCGAAAAAAAGGAAAGTCGCCAATTAGATATATTTGAAACTCATGAAAAATTATCCTCCATCGATTATTTCAAAAGAAAAACCGGTGATTCGGAGTGCCTGAGCACCTCTTCAGCAACGGAGCCGAGAAACAGTTCCCTGATCGGCTGATCGCCGAATGCCCCCAGGCAGATGAGCGCGGTCGGGTTGACGCTGCTCGCCATTAAAACAGCCTTTGCGGGGTGATCGTCGGTTTGAATGTAGTTGAACTCGGTATCGAACGATGCATTGATTTCCCCGGCTTCCGCGATGACCTCATCACGCCAGTCTTTATCATTTCCGCTGGTTATAACTGTAACGGGGATGCTCATATTTTCGCCGACCATCGCAGCCCATGCGAGCGCCTGGCGGCTTCGGGGACGGTTATCAAAACCGACAATTATCGAATCGAACGGTTCGTATTCATCAGTTGCGAGAAAAACCGGACACGTTCCCCTGCGAATTACCGTTTCGCTGGTTCCTCCCCAGAGTCCGGCCTTGAGTTTATGCATCTCGCCCCACAGTCCCATGAAGATGATATCGTAAATTTCAGATTTTTCGCTCAGGAGTTTCGGAGGATTTCCGGATTCCACAATCAGATTGTGCTGAACCGGGTCCGGTGCATCCTCAGCGAGTTCCGGCCAGGATTTGAGTTCATCGAGGATTTCCTCGCCGCGCGCGAGAAGTTTCGCTTTCAGTTCCAGTTTGGCTTTTTCGCGGGGCAGATAGTTCCCGAGTGTGCCGATTCCCTGGAGAGCGAGGATGGTCAGATCGAATAACGCATTCGACAGCATCCGTTCATCGGCAATGTATATGATATCGATAACACCGGGGACTCCGCGGGCGAACTGGATTGCATAGCGAAGTGCCGATTTGGACAGGTTCGATCCCTCGAAGGGGACAAGATAGCGTTTCATTCTTCGGTCTCCTCCTGATCGTTTATATCCATATCTGATTTTTTGGAGAGTTCGTGAACTGCTTCCGGAACGGATTCGGGTTCCGCTTCGCCGGTAATACGCGCAACGAGAGCGAACCAGAGCGTGGCAATGAACAGCATGGTCGGCACGAGATACATCAGCGTATTCCAGATAGGCTGAATCGGCCTGTCCGGTACGACGGAGGAATCGATAATCCTGATCGGGTGGATGCCGTACTCCTCACCGATTTCAATCAGGCTCGACATCTTGTCGAGAGACGCCACAGTGGCGTTCGCGATATTCGCCCTGCGGATAACCGGACGGATTTCAGCCTCGAGGCGTGGAAGCTGTTCGAGCCTTGCGTAGGTTGTCTCCGCGCGCTGTGTGTAGAGGTAATTCTTGACGATATGCTCTTCCAGCTTTAAAAGCAGGCTCTCGGTCTCGACATCCAGCCCAAGCTCGTATTGTTCGGCAAGATAATCTGAGATATTTTCAGACTCGATTTCAAACCG
>CBDUUJ010000220.1:0-5431 GCA_965370205.1 uncultured bacterium | reverse complement strand
CATCGAATGGTTCACCGCAGGTCATGCCGACAAGGGCTTTAAGATCTTTATTTGCCATTAGGAGAAGCTGCTTTGCATGGTC
This sequence comes from uncultured bacterium, assembly GCA_965370205.1. Lineage (GTDB taxonomy): Bacteria > JAJVIF01 > JAJVIF01 > JAPKYR01 > JAPKYR01 > CBDUUJ01. Next base: position 5,349 of record CBDUUJ010000220.1, on the reverse strand, counting down.
AAGATCGCCCATATAACACAACTCCTTCCCGTATAGCTCGTGCGATAACGTGATTGATTGAGTGCCTCCATTGCTCGACTTCATCCAGGCTGTAAAGAAGTATATCTATCGGAACGGCAAATCGACCGAGGATGTGCCATAGGTGCGCCATTATTTTTCTTCGATTTCCCAATTCATCAGATGGTTTCGCAACCACAAGAATATCAATGTCTGAGTCAGGACGCGGATTACCTGAGGCTTGGGACCCGAATAAAATAATCTGCTCAGGATCTATCGCTTCCACAATGATCTTAACCATTTCCTGGAGGATATCATCTGAGATTCTGTTCATCATATGACCTCTTTGGGTACCTTTTCGCCGAGTTCGGGTTTGAGGTCTTCGACGCGTTTGTGGTATTCGAGCGAGGCTTTGATGAATGACCTGAACAGCGGATGCGCGCGCTGCGGACGCGACTGGAACTCCGGGTGTCCCTGGGTCGCGATAAACCACGGGTGATCCTTAAGCTCGATCATCTCGACAAGGAGATCGTCCGGGGAGACGCCGCTCATTATCATGCCGGCTTCCTCGAGCTGCGGACGGTACTTGTTGTTGATCTCCAGCCTGTGACGGTGCCGCTCGAGAATGATATCTTCCCCGTAGGTCTCATGCGATTTCGTGCCGGGCCTGAGGTGGCATGGATAGTGGCCGAGGCGCATAGTTCCGCCCTTGCGGGTGATTTTTTTCTGACCGGGCATGAGGTCGATAATCGGGTCGGGAGTAAGCTCGTTGAACTCGGTCGAATTGGCCTCCCTGATCCCCAGGACATTCTGTGAGAATTCAATCGTTGCGACCTGCAGACCGAGGCAGAGTCCGAGGTAGGGCACTTTTTCCTCGCGCGCGAACTGGCACGCGTTGAATTTTCCCTTGATACCTCGGTCGCCGAATCCGCCGGGAACGACGATGCCCGCATATCCGGCGAGAAGGTCGCGCCAGTCGTCGCGGTCCTCAAGTTCATGGGAGAGAATGCAGTCGACCTCCACGGTGACCCGGTTGGCGATCCCACCGTGCGCAAGCGCTTCCAGGACGGAGATGTATGCGTCCCGAAGCTGCGCGTATTTTCCAACCAGCGCGATTTTGAGTTTGCCGTCGGGCGACTTGATCGCGTTGACCGTCTCCTGCCATTCGGACAGATCGGGTTTGCCGCAGTCGAGATTCAGAAGCTCGACGAGTTTTTCACCCACGCCCATATCTTCGAAGACAAGCGGGATGAAGTAGATATTTTCGACATCCACGTTTGAGAAGATGCAGTCGAACGGGACATTGCAGAACAGCGCAATTTTTTTGATCAGATTGTCGTCCATACTGTGAACGGATCTGCACAGGAGGATGTCGGGCTGGATTCCGATCGCGCGAAGTTCTCTCACCGCATGCTGGGTGAGTTTTGTCTTGAGTTCGTGTGTGGTGGACATGTAGGGGACATAGGTCAGATGGATGTTGATGACCTGTCCGCGCGGCTGCTCCATGCGGAACTGCCTGATCGCCTCGAGGAACGGAAGGCTCTCGATATCGCCGACCGTGCCGCCGATCTCGACGATCACCACGTCCGGGGAGCCGTTCTCCTCGACGCTTAACTGGTGGATTCGATCTTTTATTTCGTTGGTGATATGCGGGATGACCTGGACGGTCGCGCCGAGGTAGGCGCCCTTGCGTTCCTTTTCAATCACCGCATGGAAGACCTGTCCGGTGGTTACATTGGAGCGCTCGGTGAGTTCGATGTCGATTATCCGCTCGTAATGTCCGAGATCGAGATCGGTCTCGGCGCCGTCTTTCGTGACGAAGACCTCCCCGTGCTGGTACGGACTCATCGTCCCGGCGTCGACATTGATGTATGGGTCTATCTTGAGAACAGTTACCCTGAGTCCCCGGCTTTTAAGGAGCCTCCCCATGCTGGCGGCGGCAATGCCCTTGCCGAGACCCGACAGATTTCCCCCGGTCACGAATATGTATTTAGTGTCGGCCATCGATGGTTCCCTCTCTGTGAAAAAGTCATTATAACATAATCTTTATCGGGATTTAATGCCGGCTGGAAGCCAGCGATACAGCCGGCAGGATGCCAGCGGTACAGCCGGCAGGATGCCAGCGATACAGCCGGCAGGGATGCCAGCGTTACAGCCGGCAGGATGCCAGCGTTACGGTTAGGGGGGAAGCCGGTGTTACGGTTAGGGGGGAAGCCGGTGTTACGGTTAGGGGGGATGCCGGTGTTATGAAATGACAGGATTATGGATGCATGGATATTTAATGGAGATTTCCTCTTCCAATAATCGGGGGAAGCATGTATCCTGTCCATGTGTCTTGTCCATGTGTCTTGTCCATGTATCCCGTCCATGTATTCTGTCCATGTGTCCTGTCATGGAAGTAATGGGGTGATGATTTATGGTCTTTCCGATATTTTCCCGAATAATAACTGTTGTGTTGATGCCTCTCATCTTTCTTTTATCCGGTGGGGTGACTCCGCTGGTGCCGGAAAATCCACCGTGGGTTGACAGTCCTGAGCAATTTCCATGTGGACGGATCGGAGAGACGGTTTCCGGAACATTGACTGGAGGAGGGGAGATTTCCCGTACATTCAGTCCCGGTCCGGGCAAATACACAATTGCGGCATGGGCAGGCTGGGATTTACTTTCGGTCAATATGGTGGTCAGGAATTCTAACGGCCTGGAAATCGCATCCGATGAAAGCGTGGATAATTTACCGGTATGCGAGATCGAACTGGAGACTGCCGGTGAAATAGCGGTGCATCTTGAAGCGGGCGATGCAAGGGTTGACGGAGTTCCGGGAGAATACGCGATAGTGGTCTGGATGGGGGATGATTGTGTCGACCGGGAACCATCGAAGATAAAAACCATACTCGATGACTGGACAATCGTTTCACAAATGGAGGGCGGGATACTCGAGTACTGGGATGTAGTTGGAATATCAGGGAACGAAAAAATGGAATTTGAATTCAATCTGGAAGCCGGATGCTACACTGTTATTGCCGAGACTGTTCATCCCGAAGATGATATCGACATGTACATAGTGCGGGGGGGCAATAATGTTCTCTCCGATAATGAAGAGCCGGATAATTTTCCCGTTTGCTATTTCGAGCTGGAAACGGATACTGAAATTACAATTGAAATCGACTGCTGGAAGTATGGGAAAGGCGACAGTACCGAGATGGCGCTCCTTGTCGCCCGCGATACGGGTGGCAGCAGATAAATTGGCAATTCATGAGAAAAACAGGGAGGAGACGAAATGAAACAAACACTTTTTATCACTGGAATTCTGATGGCATTGATGCTGGTCTCACTTCCGGCATTCGCCGGCAGCAGGGACTATATCGAGGACATGCTCGACGACTGGGTGGAATTTACCGAGGATGAAGGTTACGAGGTCATCTACACCGATATCGATATGATCGATGTGGATCACACGATCGTCTACACTTTCGAACTTGAACCGGGCATGTATATGTTCATGGCTGAGGGCGGGAAGGATGTCGAAGATATTGATATGTATGTCTACGACGAGGACGGCAACGAGCTGGCCTCGGATATTCTCGATGATAATTACCCGTTCTGCGAGCTTGAGGTTAAATCGTATATCACTGTTGATGTCGAGGTTATAGCATATTCGTTTTTTGGAGGCGTACGAAAGGATTACCTCTGTTTCGTGGCAGGCGGAATAAGCTGGGATGATTTCGACGATCTCACGCCTGAGACATCAAGCGATCCGGGCGAGATTATCGATTACTGGATCGATTGGGCAGAGGATTCCGGCTATATGGTTCTGTTTACCGATACCGGCGCGTTGAGCGACGGGGTGAGCGATTTCCTCGGGTTTGAACTCGATCGCGGCATGTATCACATGTATACGGAATCGATTTTCGAGATGGATGACATCGATCTGACAGTCCGCGATGAAAACGGCGATATTCTCAACAGCGACACAATGGCGGATAACTACCCCATCTGCTCGTTTGAATTGAGTAAGGCCGGGATAATCGAGGCTGAGATTATTCCGGTCAGCTATGAGATGGGCAGCGCCACCGAATACGCGATAGTGCTGGCGACGCAGGGAGATGGCGCGATCCTGACACCCGGATTTACGGATACGCCTTATGAGGATCAGATCGTGTCGGATGAATCCGATCATGAGTATATCAGTGGAATTCTTGATGAATATATGACCCTGGTCATCGAAGGGGATTACGAGATGATCTATGATGAGATCGGAATTCTCAGCATGTATGAATCGGGTACCATGACCATCGACCTGGGTCGCGGCGATTACGTTTTATTCGCCGAGGCGGGTCTGAGAATCGCCGATCTGGACCTTCGCGTTTTCAATGAGGACGGTTACATCGTAGCGGCGGACATGCTCGTGAATTACGCCCCGATGTGCGAGTTCACAACGAAGGAGGCCGCAACTTTCGAGGTTGAGCTTACGGCGCATGAGATGGAGCCGGGCTGGTCGGAGGGCTATTACATGCTCGTGATTGTGAGGAAGTAATAGGGGTTTAATATAAATCAATCCTGGTGGTGACGAACTTTCCCGCGAATGCAGTATCATCCGTTGGTTTCAATAAGATTAATCTTCCACGCACCACCAAACCCATTGCCAGTCGTTCAGTCCCGCCTTCTGCGGATTTGCGACAACATATTCGCAGATTCTCCAAAATTCGGCTTCGTCCCGAATCAACCTGTCATAACGCTCCGGCTGCCAAAGTCTTCCGTTCCTTTCAAGGACTTCGTTTATCCGGTTTGCGGTGTACGATTTCCACGATTGGAGAATTTTGCTCAACTGATGATTCAGGATCGGTTTCAAAACAACGTGAACGTGATTCGGCATTATGCACCACGCGAACAACCTGTAGCGTCTCCCTTCGAAGTGGTAGAGATTTCCCCTGATGATTTCTGCGGCTTCCGGTCTGGCAAGCGCGCAGCTTCCGTGACCTTTATCGAGACAGTCGTCTATCTTTTTTGAAAAACGGCTGGTAAGTTTTTTACGATGTGCGGGAGTGATATGCCTGCCTGATTTAATGAGGGCGTCGATTTGCTGATTTCGTTCGAGCTCGATTCGTTCCAGAACAGCCGGCGGAAGGGAATCAGCGAGGCGGTAGGTGACGAAGTAGATGCTGCCTTCTGTTTCCCAGTGGGGGAGGTAACCTCGGGAGCGTTTGGAGATAGCCTTGAAAGGCGGACTGGCAGTCAGCGGTACAGCAGACAGGCTGTCTGCGTTACGGGGGTGCTGAGAATCAGAATTAGTTGGTTTTTGGTCCATATCCTTGAATGGCTGACTGGCAGTCAGCGGTACAGCAGACAGGCTGT
>CBDUUJ010000219.1:0-5435 GCA_965370205.1 uncultured bacterium | reverse complement strand
CGCCCGGGAGCGAATTGATTATATCCTCGACCCCGGAAGTTTCGAGGAGATGGACAAGTTCGCCCGTCACGAGTGCCATGATTTCGGGATGTTCAAGAACCGCCCGTACGGTGACGGGGTTATCACCGGCACCGGGACGATCGACGGTCGTCCGGTGGGAATTTTCTCCCAGGATTTCACCGTGATCGGCGGGTCGCTGGGATTGATGTTCGCAAAGACGATCTGCAAGATCATGGGCGTTGCTCTGAAGAACGGGCTTCCGATGATCGGTATCAACGATTCAGGCGGCGCGCGAATCCAGGAGGGTGTCGGTTCGCTCGGCGGGTACGCTGATATTTTCCTCCAGAACGTGATGTCGTCGGGCGTTGTCCCGCAGATCAGCGCGATCATGGGTCCGTGCGCGGGTGGCGCGGTCTATTCCCCTGCCCTGACCGATTTTATCTATATGGTCAACGGCACGTCGCGGATGTTCGTGACCGGTCCGGCGGTCATCAAGGCCGTAACGCATGAGGATATCGATTTCGACAGCCTCGGCGGCGCGGGGGTGCATAACGAGATCAGCGGGGTCGCGCATTTTGAAGCCGAGAACGATGCGGAATGTCTCGATGGGATCAAACAACTGCTGAGTTACATCCCGTCGAACAACATGGACTCGCCGCCGTACAATCCAACCGATGACCCGGCGGAGCGAACGGAACCTGCGCTCGACGATATTGTCCCTGAAGACCCGAATCAGCCGTACGACATGAAGGACGTAATTCGTCTGATCGTGGACGGTGAGGATTTCTACGAGGTCCATGAGCACTGGGCGAGGAATATTATCGTTGGATTTGGCAGGCTCGCGGGTTACACATTCGGCGTGATCGCGAACCAGCCGAACCATCTCGCGGGATGTCTCGATATCAACGCCAGCACGAAAGGCGCGAGATTTGTAAGGTTCTGTGATTCTTTCAATATCCCGCTCATTGTGTTCGAGGATGTCCCCGGATTTCTCCCGGGTGTCAACCAGGAGCACGGCGGGATTATCAGGAATGGCGCGAAGCTGATCTATGCGTTCTGCGAGGCAACCGTTCCGAAAATGACCGTTATCACCCGCAAGGCTTACGGCGGCGCGTACTGCGTGATGAATTCAAAACACATCCGGGCCGATTCGGTGATGGCGTGGCCGACCGCCGAGATCGCGGTCATGGGTCCGCGCGGAGCGGTCAATATCATTAACAAGAGGGAGATCGACGAAGCCGAGGATCCTGTCGCGAAGCAGGAGGAATTGATCCATGAATACGAGCGGCTTTTCGCGAATCCGTATATCGCCGCCGCGAAGGGTTTCGTCGACGCTGTTATCAAGCCATCGGAGACACGGAAGCATCTGATCAGGACGTTTAATATTGTCAAAACCAAGCGGGACAGCAATCCTCCAAGGAAGCATGGAAATATTCCGCTTTAACATGTTGAATACGGGAATCACATATTCACCAGTACAGTCAGGATCGGCGACCGGAAATCCCCGCACGATTCATGACGGGGCTGTGGCTGCGGCAATCGGTATCGCTCTCACTATGGCACTTGAGACTGAACAACCCGCAAGAATCGCGCCGTCACCGCCGCTGGAGACACCGTGGGTCAATTGTTCGAGGGTTAAAATGACAACCGTCCGAACGGGCTGGCAGAATGAGAATAAATGGGGAGTGCTGACGGGCTGGAAATCCAGTCCGGGCAGATGGAGGACAAAGAAATAATGACGTGGAATCCAAGTGTGAGACAGGCGCCGATAATTGTGACAGCGAGACCGACGCCTGCAATAAAAGCTGTTCGAATTAAAGAAATGGAAGGCGCGGCTGTGGCTGTGATCGCGATGCTGCTCGCGAAACGGACTCAGAAAAAGCCGATCGTTGTCGGCGGACGAGTTAAAGGCATCGCATCATCGTGGGTTATCCAGGGCAGGATGGAAATGTCAAACCGCTGGTTTGTCTGATTCAGGAAAAATACTAAGGAAATAAACATGCAGCGTTATCAGGTTGTAGTAAACGGAAACACATACACGGTCACTGTAAAAAGCCTGGTCGGCAACACCGCGATTGTGGACGTGGACGGCTGGGAGTTTCAGGTCGCGATCGGCGAGGGCGAGGACGGTGCGGATTTTCAGCCGCTGGTCGCCGCAGCAACCGGCGCGGTCCAGTCGGACACAAAAATTCCCGTCACACCTTCCAAACCGGTACCTCCAACAGTGAAAAACGCAGGAAAGAAACGATCAAGCGCTCTTGAGGAGCTTGGTCCGAAAAAGTCATCAGCCACTCAGATCTCCGGTAAAGGCGTTATCGCGGCTCACCTGCCGGGACAGATTGTCGAGATCGTTGTTAAGGTTGGCGACACGGTCAAGAAAGGCGATCTGGTCTGCAAGATGGAAGCTATGAAAATGGTGAACGAGGTCAACGCGACGATTGACGGAGTCATCAAGGAAATACTGATCAAGGAACAGCAGAATGTTCTGGAGAATCAACCGCTGATGGTTATTGAATGAGATTGAATGATTGATGACAAGAAACGGACACCCACAAACCCGCAAATTATCGAAGATTGACCGGGTTAGCAGTAAGTTTGTGGGCGGCATAGATGATTTGTTATTTCAGTATGATTTAGTGCCGGAGATTGGATTATTGATGATAAGAAAATGTAATACAGGCATCACATCGTAAGGTCTTATGCCGCCCACAAACTTGATTCTGTTTCGACCAATTAGCGTTGGTTTGTAGAGGTAGGTTAACCTATAGGGTGTCTATTACCGGCACATCGGAGAATTAAAAAATGAGCTTCGCCGATATACAGAACGAATACACCGACCTCAGACAGAAAGCCCTCCATGAGATCAAACAAAATCTCAGGGGACATTCGATTCGATACAACGACCTGACCCTCCGCGACGGCCACCAGTCACTGTTCGCGACCCGCATGACCGGGAAACAGATCGCGAAAGTGGTCGATGATATCGCGCGATGCGGTTTTTACAATATGGAGGTCTGGGGCGGCGCGACACTCGATGTCTGCATGCGCTATCTCGATGAGAACCCGTTTGAACGTCTCGGGATGATCGCCGACGCATTAAAGGGGCATTCCTTATCGCGCGCGCTCTGCCGTGGCGCGAATTTGTTTGGATATCAACCGTATCCCGCAGACATCATCAGCGACTTCAGCCTCGCCGCTATTGAACGCGGACTCGATATTATGCGTATCTTCGACGCGTTGAACGATCCGGACAATCTGAAGATCGCTGTTAAATCGGTGAAGGACGGCGGCGGGAAAGTCGACGCGGCGGTGTGCTATACGACCGGTCCGGTATTCACGGTCGATTACTGGACGAGTAAATTCAAGACGTACGAGGATCTCGGCGCCGACATGATCTCAGTCAAGGACATGGCCGGTCTCGCCGATCCGCAGGCGGCATGGGAACTCATTCCGGCGCTGAAACAGACTCTCACCGTGCCACTTCACTGGCATTCGCACTGCACGCCGGGGTACGGGCATCTCACCGCAATAATCGGGATGATCCTCGGGATCGACTGCATCGATACGTGCTTCATGCCGTTCGCCGGGGGATCGTCGCATCCGTCGGTCGAGCTGCTTCATCTGTTCGCGGGACAAATTGGTATCGATGACGGTATCGACACAACGAATTTCGCCAGGATCGATGAGGAACTCAGGGTGATCCGTGGAGAGCTTGTCGAGTTCGATAAATTCCAGGAGTATATACCGGAGCCGTTCAAGGCAACGCCCGAACTTGAAAAGCTCGCGGATGATGTGATTGTCGCGGTGGCGCTCGGCGATCTCGATCTCGCGCTTGTCCTTATGCACAAGATCGAGGCGGACCTCGGTTTTCCACCGCCGGATCTGAAAGTCCGCGACGCGCAGGTTCCCGGCGGAATGCTCACAAACCTGCTCTCACAGCTTGAGGGTTTCGGGATGATCGACCGTCTGCATGATGTGCTCGAGGAGATTCCGGTTGTCAGGGAGGCCTGCGGTTATGTGCCGCTGGTCACTCCGACAAGCCAGATCGTGGGTGTCCAGGCTGTTAACAATGTGAAATTCGGACGATGGCAGAACAATATCATCGACTATGTACGGCTTGTAAAAGGAGAATTCGGCAGGACACCGGCGCCGATCGATCCGGAATTCCGCGAGCAGATCACAGGAAGCAAAGAGGAAATCAGGTACGATTCATCCAACTTCGATTACACGCTTCCGGAGACGGATGAATTTTCATCGGATGAGCTTTATCCGGATCGCGAATCCGAGCTGTGTTATTTCCTGTTCCCGAAAGTCGCGGGTGGAGATGCCGGATTTCTTGCGAGACGCGCGTATGAACGCAGGGACGAGGCGATTGAGAGAGAACGTCGGGAATATCTCGATCAACTCAGGGAACAGGCGCAGTTCAAGCTGTCGAGCAAGAATATGAGAATCGCGACGTTAAGTCCCGACGAGGCGACGAGTCTGCATGAGCTGCTGATATCCGAAGTGCAGGGCGGCGTGATTTATCCTGAAGAATAATCTCCCAAATTTTTGTAATCCACCATAAGGCGATCTGTTCAGATCACTCTTATTATTTGTCGTTATAATAAATATCTGATATCCTGATTATAGTACTGGATGGGTAAACACAATGGTTCTGTCTGATATTAAAATATACAAAAAAGAGATAACTGATTTCTGCCGCAGGAATCATATACACAAGCTGGCGTTATTCGGCTCTGTACTTAGGGATGATTTCCATCCTGACAGCGACATCGATGTTCTTGTTGAATTTATACCGGGACATGTGCCGGGGTTCATCGGTCTTGCCAGGATGGAACGAGAACTCGCAGAAATACTTGGAACAAACAGAAAAATTGACATCCGGACGCCTGAGGATCTAAGCAGGTACTTCCGCGATGAGGTTATCTCCGATGCGGAGGTCCTGTATGCAGAAGGATGACCTGATTCGCCTTAACCATATGCTTGAGGCGGCAAAAATAGCAATGTCATTTGCTGATGGCAGGACACGTGAAGACCTCGATATTGATATTCAGCTCGTTTTTTCTTTAGTTAAAGCTATTGAGATAATCGGTGAAGCGGCAAATAAAGTTTCAAGGGAGATCAGAAAAGAATACCCATCTATATCATGGCAGGACATTATTGGCATGAGAAATCGATTGATTCACGCTTACTATGCAATCAATCTGGATGTGGTCTGGAGTTCAGTAACACAGGAGATTCCCGAATTGATTACTGAACTTGAAAAAATCCCGGGTATACAGACCATGCTAAGTTAAAGCCAATAATAGAAGGTAAATAATGACGATAAAAAATATCGAAATCCCAAAGGACAAAATCGCCGAGTTCTGCCGGAAATGGAAGATCGTGGAGTTCGCGCTGTTTGGATCGGTTCTCCGCGATGATTTCAGGCC
>CBDUUJ010000218.1:0-5437 GCA_965370205.1 uncultured bacterium | reverse complement strand
ATTCCGGCTTCCGCGCTAAAAACAACGATATCTGCCAGTCCTGAAAAACCCGCGTCGCGAATTCAAAGCCTGCCTCGACCAGCCACGCGATCTGCTGTTCCGGAAGAGCCGGCTTGTCGTCCAGTTTTCCCTGCTCCTCGCTTGCCGACCTGATCCGGTTGAATTCGTCGAGAAGCTTGTCGCCGTTTCCGAGATCCATTATCGCGCTTTCCCTCCGGGAATTCCTGATGTTCTCGGATATTTTTCTGACAGGCTCCGGAAGCCGCTCCTCCGTTGTGTCGGCGTGGAGGAACCATCCGCCGGGACGGAGGACTTTCACAAGACGCGTGTAGACTTCTCTCAATGCGTCGTGCGGGAGATGATGCAGGGCGCCGTAATGGATTATTACATCCAGCGGCTCCTCGAAGATGTCCTCCCATGGATCGCGGAAATCCGCTCTTGCGAGCGTGATCTGCCCGGAGAATTCGTCGAGATTCGCCTGAGCGGTTTCAAGCATCGCAAGGGAGCCGTCGATCCCGTAGACATGCGCCTCCGGATGAAGCTCAAGTATCTGCTGTGTGAGCATGCCGGTGCCGCACCCGAGGTCGAGAATGTTTTCGGGTGATGGCTTAATGGCGTTCAGCAGGTCGAGAAGCACAGAGTGCATCTGGAAACGGATTGGATCAAGGACGGGCTGAAGGCGCTCGTAATTCGGCGCGAGCCAGTCGAAAAAACCGGTATCTGCTTCCGAGTTGCTTTTCCTTTTACTTCGGGATTTTTTCATTTTCGGTGTGGATTTACCGTCGAGGAGTATCCTCGAAGGGCAAAAGAACGCGTCAATAATGTCATTTTCCTGACTCATAATTGTATCGGACAGCGTTGTGTATTTATGTCAAAGCGCTGTTTCCTCTCTCAATAATATCCGTTTCTCCTGCCGGATTGAGACTGGCTAAATGCCCTGAAATCCCGATGTTTAGAGGTGTTTCAGGCTGATTGGATTGGATTGTATCTGCCGGGGAATGATTTGATTTATCTTCTGAGTGAGATTTCAATCGTGCCTGATGATTTGCTCTGTGTTACACTAGCCGCTTCATTGCCATGGACGAAACGACTGTAAAACTGACTCTGGCCCATTCTCCCGACAGCGATGACGCTTTCATGTTCTGGGCGCTGGCTAAAGGTTATGTGAAAGCCAGGGGAATTGAATTCGAGCATATTCTCTCCGATATCCAGACCCTCAACCAGGCCGCGCTGCTGGGAACCTATGATGTCACGGCAATCAGCCTGCACGTGTACCCCTATATCGCCCGCAACTATTCTCTTCTGAATTGCGGAGCGAGTGTCGGGGATGGCTACGGGCCGGTAATTGTCTCGCGTGAACAGCTTGATATCAGCGATCTTCCCCGGATTACCGTCGCGATTCCCGGATCCCTTACGACCGCGGCTCTGGTGTTGAGACTTGCCGTCCCCGGAGTGCGGACCGAGGAGATGGCATTCGATCAGATTATCAATGCCGTGCAGAGGGGAGATGTGCCGGCGGGTGTAATTATCCATGAGGGGCAGGTTACATATGCCGACGAGGGGCTTCACAAAGTCCTTGATCTTGGTGCATGGTGGCGGGAGGAAACCGGTCTGCCATTGCCGCTGGGCGCGAATGCGGTCAGGAAGGATTTGGGGCGGGAGATGATTGAGGAAACAGCCGATGCGATCCGTATGAGTATCAGGTACGGGCTGGGGAATCGCAGCGATGCTATCAACTATGCTAAAGTTTATAGCCATAAACTTATACAGGATAAGGTCGATGAATTCGTTTCCATGTATGTGAATGACTTCACAATTGACTGGGGGGAGGATGGCCGGAAGGCTGTGAACGAGCTTTTAGGAAGGGGTGCCGATGCAGGGATCGTTCCGGATACGGGCACAATCGAATTTGTCGGTTGAAACCGGAATCCGAGTTATCTACGGTATAATGTTTGTATCGGCTTACTGCTATGTGCGAACCTGAATGGAATGACGATATCGAGGACATTGAGCCGGTAATCGATGCGGAATCAATGTTTCTCGGTGCGCTTGAAATGCTTGATGTTGGCAGGATCATGTCATGCTGGAGTGATTCCGACCAAACGACTTTTATTTTTCCCGGTGTGGACATGGCTAAGGGTGAGGTGGCGATACGTTTGGCATGGGAGGAGATTGCCAGGTATACAAGCAGTCTCAATACAGTGTTGCGACCTGTCAGCTTCATGCGGCTTGGCGATATGGGATGGACTTTTCTGAGTGGGACGATAGTAAGCACTCACGGTGACGAGACGCTGTCGGTCGAGGTCTATATTACGAATGTCTATCGGCGAGAGGCCGGGGGATGGAAGATTGTCCATCATCACACCACCCCTGCGCCGCATCAGCCCTCGTATCTTGAGCAGAGGCTTAATTAGAGGTCATGCCGCTTATCGGTGTTTTAGAGTATTCGTAACAAGTTCCGACATCCATAAACTTCCGGAAGACGCGTGTGGGCGCCATGCAGAATTTCTAATATTTCACTTTTTCAACAATCCCATCCACACCGGCACTATGCTGACAAGATCAGGTTGCGTATGGATTATCTACCCCGTACAATGGCAGGTGATTTTAATACCCAGAGGGAGAAAAAAATGCATGTTCTGGTAATAGGATCCGGTGGACGAGAGCACGCTCTTGCGTGGGCTGTTTCCAGGAGCCTGATAAAGCCTGAGATATCCTGCGCTCCGGGGAATGCGGGCACGGAGTCGCTTGGAAAAAATATCGATCTGGATACCGAAAACACGTCCGAGATCGTGGACTACTGCAAGTCAAATAATGTCGATCTGGTTATTGTTGGACCTGAGGCGCCCCTGGTTGCGGGAATCGCGGATGATTTGAGGGATGCGGGAATTGCGGTCTTCGGCCCGGGTGCTGGTGGCGCGATCCTGGAAGGAAGCAAGGTTTTCGCGAAGCAATTCTGCGACCGGAATGGAATTCCCACCGCAAAGTACAAGGTGTTCGAGGATCCCGATCGCGCTCACAAATATATCGACAAGAACATTCCCGACACCAGCGTTGTGAAAGCCGATGGACTTGCAGCCGGGAAGGGCGCGATTGTGTGCGACGATCCGATTGACGCGCACGCGGCGGTCGACACGATCCTTGTCGAGAAAAAATTCGGCAAGTCCGGAAACCAGGTGATAATTGAACAGCGTCTCGAGGGTTTTGAAACCACGCTTATGACAATTGTCTCCGGAAGCGATTATATCAAGCTGCCTTACTCGCAGGATCACAAGCGCGCATTTGACGGCGATAAGGGTCCGAACACGGGAGGCATGGGTGTATTCGCTCCAACTCCGAAAGTAACCGCAGAAATCAATGAGCGGATCGAAAGGGAAATTGTGAAGCCGACGATCGAGGGTCTCGTCAGGGAGGGAATCGATTATGTCGGATGCCTTTACTTCGGCCTGATGATGACCGGGGAGGGTCCTGCGCTGATTGAGTTCAACTGCCGTTTCGGGGACCCGGAAAGCCAGGCGGTTCTTCCGCTGATGGAGGGGGATTTCCTCGAGACACTCGATGCGGCGACCAGGGGAAATCTTGGTCAGGTTGACCTGAAGATGTCGAATAAAAAATCGCTCGTTGTTATTCTCGCAAGCGAGGGATATCCGGAAAAATATAAAAAGGGCGTGGATATAACCAGGGACTTAAGAGTGCTTGAGGATAATCCGGAGCTTATTATTTTTCATGCGGGCACGCGTTTGTTCGATGATAAACTCTACACGAGCGGCGGGAGAGTTTTCGCGGTGACCAGTCTTGGGGAGGATTTCCGCGAGTGCAGGATAAAAGCGTATGATGCAATAAACGCGCGAAAACTCAAGGGGCTTTTCTACCGGAAGGATATCGGCTGGGAGCTTGTACCTGTTTCGTAGACAAAGGGGTTGGATGGAATGAAAAAATTGGAAAAGAAGATAATCGATCGCGAGAGGGCGGCTGCGATCGGCGCGGAGATGCGCGAGGCGGGTCGCACTCTCGTTTTCACAAACGGCTGCTTCGATCTTATTCACCCGGGGCATGTCGATATCCTTATCAAGGCCAGGATTCTCGGCGACAGCCTTATGGTTGGTTTGAACACCGACGCCTCCGTCCGCAGGCTGAAAGGTGAACAGAGACCGATCCTGAATGAGTACTCACGCAGCCTTATGCTTGCCGCGCTCGAAGTGATCGACTGGGTCGTGCTTTTCGATGAGGATACCCCGGATGAGCTGATTAAGGCCGTTCTCCCGATGATCCTTGTTAAAGGTGAGGATTACAAGCCTGAGGAAGTGGTGGGAAAAGAAACAGTCGAAAAAGCAGGCGGAAGAGTGGCGATAGTTCCTTTCTCGATGAATTACTCAACAAGCAGCATACTTGAGAAACTGAATATCGGGAATGAAAAAGGCTGAGGATTCAGTTGAGGGGACACTTTTTTTTGCCCCGCATGTCCCTGATTAATTCAAGGTCGCAGAAGGCAAAAACAAAGTGTCCCCGGACATTAATCAAGTTTTATTTTGAGGATTGGTTAATACGTATATATCGGCACGTAATTTTCCTGCGAGTACAGCCAGTTGATCATGTCGCTGTCGCGCTGGGTGAGTGTGGTAATTCCCGGATAGATGTGCGAGTACATCAGATCGTTCGATACCCCCGACAAATCAAGCCCCAGGACATGCCCCAGCTCATGACCCATGATTAATCTTATCGATTCAGGGTCCCTGATATCGACATTTATCGCCATCTTGCGTATCGCGATATGGTCCTTGTATTTTGTCGCGAGTGTATATCCGCTGAGGTTCATCAATTCCCATCGAGCTGTAATATCGGTAGAATCGATGTCGGGTTCATAAATAAACGGATCGGGAATTCCGTCGATTACGTTATCCCACATGTCGATGCCTTCGAGGGCGGCTGTGTAAAGCTGGTGGGCAAATGCGTCTGACGACGGATGCGGGTCGATATAGACCTTCAGCGGGAACGCATCGTCATCCCATCTGCAAACTATGTCGGGATAGAGGAGATCGTAGTTCGGAACCCGCCCGCCATCTCCATTCGGGGGAGGCCAGACCGGACCGTTTCCTCCTCCGCATCCGGTTGCGATGAGGAGGATTAGGATTATCAGAACTGCATGCAATAAATGTTTCATAAGTTAGATAAGTATAACCTATGTATATCGCGCCGGCATCCCTGCCGGCATTAGAAAAAAATACTTTGTGCCGTTAAGATGGGACTGTTGAAAAAAGAGTGCAATGTTTCTCGATTTATTGATATATAAAATTATGCCGCCCACAAACTTAATCCTGTCTCGACCAGTTTTTTAGTAATCTACGGGTTTGTGGGTGTCTTTTTCTGGATGAGTGACGATAAAAATGACACCCACAAACCCGATGGTTATCCAGGATTGGTCATAACAGGATCAAGT
>CBDUUJ010000217.1:0-5450 GCA_965370205.1 uncultured bacterium | reverse complement strand
CTATTCTCAGCTCGATAATCCGTGCCTCTTGTTTGGATATTGTATCGAGCAGGTAACGTTCTTCCGTTAAAAACGGGCCCTCATCAAGGTCCGGCATCTTCTCAGAGTACGCAATCTCGATAACGCCCCGTTTCTCACCTTTTACCAGGATATCCCCCGTCTGTCTCTGCCATTCATCCTGGAAATCGGGAGTCGAAAATAAGTATTCATCATGAATGATCCTGCAATGTGTAATTTCAGGATACTGCCATCCCTGTGGCAGAATTTCTGCAATGCTCTGAAGTATCTCATCCAGTGATTTATCTGACTGAGCGGATATCCTGGCAATACCATACAGGCATGAAAGTTCTTTTACTCGCTCACGTAACGCGACCTGAGTGCTCTGGTTCACAAGGGCAACGCCAAGAGTCAGAGCAATGCCCTCATAGAATTCAATCTGTTCTTCCGAGAAAAATCCTCCCTGCCTGCTCTTCATCTGCACGAGACCTATGTTGTCCTCCACGACAAGAAGCGGGATCAGCGCATGTGACCTGTACTCTCCAATGATCCCGTCAGTATCCGATACCCTCCCGGATTTGCCGCTCCGGACCATGTATTCCTGTACATCGCCCGTCCAGAAACTGCCGTTCCTCGTGATGTGCTCCGATGATGTATCCAGCCATCCAAGCATGACATCCTCGCAGAGCTGGTCGTATGCAGCACTGGAAGATGAACATGAGTACAAACATGATGCGTCTTTCTCTGCCTTACCCAGAATTTTATAGTCGAATGCCTTCCCGGGATGACCTGATGCTTCACAGCAGTAATGAAGTTCTCCCTCCCCGGCGCATATTCCAATTGCGTCGCAACCGGAGAAATCCAGAAGGATGCCGGATACCCGCCTGAGGAAGTCAATCCTTGAGATTTCAAGATTTGCGAATTGAAGGATACCTAAAGAGAGTGCTCGAAAGTCCTCACCGGATCTGCGTTCAGGTGATTGATCTGCTGAGTTATCTGGCATCTGTGTCCTCGACGTGAATTTCAATGTTAATTTGGAACGTCTGGAAAGTAAAGCAGAAACCCAATGGTACTGCCACACGGATTGCCGATCCTCAGATGTAACATATGGATATTTATTTCAATCCTCATCCGATCCGTAGACCGGATGCTATCCCCTCCCCACTTCCCAAGCCGTCTGAACCCGTCTAACAACCGTCTGGTGGAGCTGAGGGGAATCGAACCCCTGACCTCGGCATTGCGAACGCCGCGCTCTCCCAACTGAGCTACAGCCCCACGATATCACTCCGCTTTAAGCGGCACCGTAATATACTCGCCAAAATCGATATCGTCAAGACCAAAAACGAACCGGCTTTCTCTTTTGGTTCAATAACCGGATGGACGATCTCCGGTCGTCCGGCGTGATGACGTCCTCGTCATCATCATAGCGAAACGATGAGCACAGGATGTGCTCACGCCGGGCGACGGGACGTCGCCCCTCCTGTTGCATGACAGATTCACTTCTGATACTCACGATATATTCTATCTCAATAGATCCAGATAATATCCATAAAGCCCATCCGATCCTCAATTAAGGACGGTGAAAATATCTCCGAAAATCCGAAATGTTCCGTAAACATGATTTCATCGGGGATTCAAGGACTCACAGGTAAAACCAATGAAAAAGAACCAAAGGAAAGGCAATGCGCATTGGGTTGCCACAGCGCGTTTTATGTGGTATAAAATAGCATAGTACAATATATCTCGCTATGGACTCAAGGGTGGTTATCCTTTCACCACCCGCGCCGTTCAGTCCACGGGACTTCCGGGTCCCAAAGCGATAAACGACTGGAGGTGCTATATGTTGTACGATTTTGATCCCAAGACAGTTTTTCTCGCTGTATTTTGCGGGATAATGATTGTTGCGTACGCAGTGAATCGTGCTCATTGCGTTAACATAACAAGCAACAAGAACCAGCTTCATTAATATTTAATAACGTCGCAGGACGCGTCGAGATACGATCGAAGGTGATAGTTCAGGCGTCCCGTTTTTACGGGGCGCCTTTCTTATTAGAAATCAGTTTGGCAATCAGTGTAAAAAGATACGTAAATCCAGATAAAAAATCCCCCCACTGTGTTTTGTGAGCGGTAATCCGGGTCGGCAACATCGATGTAAATCCCCGGCAGATTGCATTGCCTTTATTGCATCAATTCATCCAGCGCTTCCCCAAGCTCATCGTCGTTTATCACCGCAGACGCGATCTCGCTCCATTGTTTCAGACTGGAAATCGCGCTCAGCCACTCGTCCGAAAGTGCAACGCCGCCCTCTTTCGCAGCTTCCAGGTAACCCACATATGTCCAGATCCTGAACGGGTTAACGTTCCCGCTGTCAAGTTCATCCATCAGGAATCCAAGCACCGCATCGGAAGTTACATCGAAATACTCAACGTGTTCCGGAATGAAATGAGCAATAATATCAACCTCCTCCTCCGGCATCGAAACCTGTTCTCCCTCCTGTTTCCATTCCCAGTCCGATACAATCACCCGCGACACCATCGGCATGCAATCGACCAGCAGATTGGTAAGCGTCCCCTCGGAGTAAATATCTGCCCATGCGGTGCTGTGTATGTAGTCGATCCCCTCATACGCAAGCGCGCGATTCATCAGATCGCACATCATCGGGATACCGGTGCGCAGACGTTCCCGACGGGCCTCATCATAAGGCTCGCCTGTATAGCGCGCGTCGGCATCGAACGCATCTTTCGCCATGACTGCCAGAGTGAAATCCCTGCACGACATAAGCGGCATGGCAAGCGAGACCAAAAACGCCCAGTCATCCGGCCAGGCTTCCATGTCGAACCAATTGAGCGCTTCGAGACCCGCCACGTTACTGATCAGATCGTCCGCGATGAGCAAGCTGTTAATCTGAGTACGAGCAGAATGCCCCAGCAGGCCGAGGAGGGATTCGGGTCCGAGTGAGGCATTATCGAATGCGACACCGTAGAAATCCATCATCAGCCTTGCCTCGACGCGTTCCGGAATCCTGATGTGATCGAATACCCAGACCGCGACCGTGGATTTCCATTCATCCGACATGCGGAGATCATCCCCGAATTGACCGGCGGGTCCAATGAGTTTCCCGGCTATCATTCCGAAGTAAAACTCCCTCACGGAAGGATCATTTTCATCATCGAAAAGGACAGCCTCGAGCATCGGGATGCCATCCACATCCAGATCAACCCCTCGAAATACAAGCTGCGTTCCGAAATACCTGTTTAAATCTATCGATCCCTCATACAGTTCAACCGCCCTTTCAACCCCTCCCTCCATGTGTACCAGCACAACAAGACCGAAACCGCAGAAATAAATCCGCATATGATCTCCGGCAGTGAGTATGTTCTGATCGAAATCGGGATGCGAGAAATCTCCACGGTTGGCGAGGAAACCGGACGATTCACGCCGGATATAATCCGCGACAACATCCGCGCCGATTCCATTTTTTTCGCACTCAAGAACGGTCGAGCGTACCCACATCTCCTCAAGGACCGGGAGGAATTCATCGCCGGATGGGTCCATCGCCAGCGATTCATCCAGAAGAATCTGCAATCTCAGTAAATTGGTTCCGTTCCTGCCGGATGCCTGCTGAATGATATTTTCAATTTCAGGAATGTCACGGGAACAGACCTCGAGACGTCTCATCCGCGCGATATTCCCGGTTAGAACGGGGCTGTACGCATTTTCGATGTCTGTTATCCGGTCGATCAAATTTTCCATCAGGACAGTGAATTCATCGAGTTTCGTCTGATCTTCTGCGTGGATACCTGCTGTTAATGAAAATAAAAAAATCAGAGATATCAACACCGGCATTGAGATTCTCAGAAATTGCATATTAATAAACCTCGCATTCTTTGAAATGATCCCGGGAAAAGATAGCGTTGATTTCCGGACAGTGCAATAATTTCTGCTCAATATACTTTTCCCTTGGAGTGATTATCGGATATAATCGATCTCACACAAAGATTGATATGAGGTGTATAACAGATGTCAGGCCATAGTAAATGGAGCACTATCAAACGCAAGAAAGGCGCCGCGGACGCAAAGCGCGGAAAAATTTTCTCGAAGCTGATCAAAGAGATCACTGTCGCGGCAAAGGATGGCGGCGATCCTGCCGGTAACATCCGGCTGAAAAGCATTATCGATAAGGCAAAGCAGAACAACATGCCCATCGACAATATCGAGCGCGCGATCAGACGTGGTACCGGTGCGGATTCCGATGCCGCGAACTGGGAGTCCATCACATACGAGGGCTATGGTCCTGATGGTGTCGCCGTTCTGGTCGAGGCGCTTACCGACAATAAAAACCGGACCGCCGCCGATATCCGCCACATTTTCACAAAGTCGGGAGGCAATCTGGGCAAGTCGGGTACTGTGGATTACCTGTTCACGAAGAAGGGATTCATCCAGGTTCCGAAGGACAAGGTCGATGAGGACCAGATATATGAGGCGGCCATCAATGCGGGAGCGGATGAGGTCGAGGACGCGGGCGAGACATGGGATATCTACACCGAGTATACGGATTTCGATTCTGTAAAAACCAGCCTGACCGAAGCTGAGATCCCGATAGATAACGCAGAACTTATCCAGTTGCCGTCCACTACTGTAAAGATCTC
The DNA here is from genome assembly GCA_965370205.1 of uncultured bacterium. Taxonomy (GTDB): domain Bacteria; phylum JAJVIF01; class JAJVIF01; order JAPKYR01; family JAPKYR01; genus CBDUUJ01. The sequence goes on along the minus strand of CBDUUJ010000217.1, from coordinate 804 downwards.
CGGCAAGAGCGCACAGAAAATGCTCCAGATGATGGAGATGCTCGAGGACAACGACGATGTCCAGGATGTCTGGGCGAATTTCGACATCGACGAATCCGAAATGGAAGCGTTCGGGGATTGATGTTCCTTATTTATTAATATGATACGATAATGCAAATCTGATGAGTTCTCCAAGTTCGATAAACCACCTTAACAGGAGTATTCCTCCTCTACCTCATTCTGCCATGTATGTATGGCATAAGTACTGGGGCAGGAAGACGTGGAATGTTGTCGGAGAGTATATCCAGGCTTATTCCAAACCGGGAGATATAGTTTTCGATCCCTTCGCAGGCAGCGGTGTTACTGCGATTGAGGCGGTGAGACACGGAAGAAAAGCCATTATCTGCGATCTTAACCCCGTTGCGTGTGAAATCGCCAGGTTAACCCTGATGCATGTCTCAACGGACAGCCTGCTGGAGGCATTCAGGCGGGTAGAAAAAAAAGTCAAAGGGAAAATCCTGGATTTATACACGACGAGATGTCGATCATGCGGAGCCGAGTTCCCTGCAACCTGTTATATCTGGGAGAGTAATCGATGCGTTGAGGTCCGCTACAAATCCTGTCCCGAATGCGGACATCGCTGTGAGCAAGACTGCTCATTGGACAAGCAAGATAGTACTCTCTTAAAACGAATTGATAAGATCGAGATTGATGCGTGGCACCCGCGTAATCCTCTCTATTACAATAACCGAAGACCTTTTATGAAAAAAGAGCGTTACGAATCTCTGGATCAATTATTCACAAAGCGGAATTTACAGGCTCTTG
>CBDUUJ010000216.1:0-5452 GCA_965370205.1 uncultured bacterium | reverse complement strand
CTTTACCAGTTCCCCTTGCTTTACCAGTTCCCCTAGCTTTACCAGTTCCTCAGGGACACCTGCTTTTCGAGGACGAAAAGAGGTGTCCCTCTTTCGTGCCTCTTTCATACATCTTTCGTATGTAATTTCCCCACCACTGAAACTTTTTTCGATCTTATCCTGTAACAACTATCGAGGACCTTTATAAATAATCTTACGGTCCATCAAATTCGACAATTCTGTGGTTAGCGAAGGAGCCGCTAAGTAAAATGAAAACCAAAGTCTGCTTTATCATCATCTCCCTGTTGCTTCTCATCCCGTGGACCGCCTGCTCGGATGGAGGCAACCCCGCAGCCCCCGGCGATGGAGCGTCCAATGTCGGGCTGGATGCACCGACCTTCACTCTTCCCGCGCCACCGCGCGATCCCGCCGACACTCCCGATATCCCCGCCGATCCGCAGTATAAAATCGAGCTTGACGCTCACGGTGAGGCTGTCGAGGGCAGTTTCACATTCGGCGACACCGCGATCCCCGGTATCGAGGTCAGAATCGACGGCGAACTTGCCGACCTGACCGATGAAAATGGCGCATTCGAGATTCCCGCCATTCTCGACGGGGACCACACAATATCGTTCGCCATCCTGGGCGAGGAATTCCACTCCCAGCCCTACAGTCCGGTCTCAAGGTTCGCGCAGGACACGCAGGACCCGGGTCCGGGAGTCATGACCGGCTGGATATTCGATGAAGATGGTCCTGTTGCCGGAGCCCTTGTGCTTGTCGTCCAGGGCGATACCTATGCATTTGCGTTCAGCGGACAGTACGGCCAGTACGTCATCGCCGGAGCACCCGCTGGAAACTGTCTGGGCGCCTGTATGGCCGAATTCCACGATCCTGTATTTAATGCAGTCGATCTTCCGCTCGACGGAACCCCGCTTGAAAAAGATTTCTACATCCCGAAAAACAAAACATTTGGCAAAATTTACGGGCGCGTTCTGTCACCGAACATCGGCGCGGTACCACATGCCTATGTGCAGTACACCGCTCCCGGAGTGTTCCGGGCCGACCTCTCGAATATCTTCGGAATTTTCGAGCTTGAGGCAATTCCGGTCGGGTACGGAACGATCCACGCCGAACGCTATTATTTCTATCCTGTCGAATTCCAGATGGAAGTCAATTCGGGCCTGAATCTTGTTCCGGTGATCATGCTTCTCATCGAACAATCGACCGTTCACGGTCATGTTGTCAACGCCGAGGGCGAACCGATCAACGGCGCGGTCGTGCGGCTGGCTGTTTATGAAAAGGCAAATGAATATCCTGTTGTGTACGGAAAACATTCGGGTCCCGGCGGATATTTCAGCTTCGAGGACCTTCTCCCCGGACCCTATCTCCTTCAGTCATTCATGCCCGGACTCATCCCTGCGACCGAACTCGGCACCATCCTTCCGGGAACTCTCATCGAGGAAACACTGGTGATGTATCCCGGAGTCGGCGGACATGTGCACGGCTGGGCGATCGACTGGGAAGGCGAGCCGATCCCCGGCGCGATTGTACAGCTCCGGTATATCGGCACCGACGTGGGCATCGCGGTTGCAACCGATGAATACGGCTACTGGGAGCTAAATGGCATTACTTACTGATCGTGCGCGGTGATTGTTCAATCCGCCGCATTCCTTCCCGGTTCAAGCCCTGTCGATATCTACACGAACGATCCCGGCGAAGTGATCACCATGTGCTTCCCGCCGATCGGACTCCCGACAGGCGAGCTTGGCGGCACTGTGTACGGCGATGCCACAACCGGCGAGACCGTTCCATACAGCCTGGTCTGGATCTACAACCTGGCAAATCCGGAGTATTCATTCATGACTCTTGCGGATGAAAACGGCGAGTATTATTTCCCGTATGCAATCGCCGGAACCAACGGCGGATGGGCGCTCGCCGACGGTTACCAGCCCGATGACGGCTACGTTGAGATAGTTCCTGATGCTCACTCGACACTCGATTTTCAACTGACACCTGAATAATTTAACTGATATTGGATTAAAAACCGCATTCTGGATATACGCAAAACGCCCCCGGAAAACCGGGGGCTGTCTTTTTTCATGAAAGTAATAATCAAAACAATCAAGTCGTCCTTATTATAGAAAATACACCAGGGATCGGGTGCCACGCTCAACCATCATCCTGATGGTTGGGCGTGCTTTTGTCATAGTTGCATCACGCCCAAGTTGAACTCAAGCTGGAAGCTTTCATTCAACTTGAGCGTGCCACCCTGATGCTTGCTTTTCAATAGTTCCTATGTCCCCGTTTTCATATGTACCCACTCCAAAACCATGCTATCCTGTTCCAAATGCCGAGAGCGAAACTTGGACAGCACTGGCTTACCGATAAAAATATCTGCAGGAAAATCGCGGAAGCGGTCGAACTGCAGACCGGCGACACATGCGTCGAGATCGGCGGCGGCAAAGGCGCGATCACCCGTTACATCGCTCCGAAATGCCGACGTCTGATCGTCTACGAAATCGACTCCAAATGGTCCGCGCACATTCGTAATTTCAATGACGACTGGGGCGGAAATCTCGAAGTCCGCGAACTCGACGCCCTCAAAATAGAATGGGATCGGGAACGACTGGAAATTAACCCGGACGAACCGCTTGTAATCGCCGGGAATCTTCCATACTACCTGACATCGCCGCTTCTCCTGAGACTCGCCTACAGCGGTCTGGATATCCAACGCGCTGTTTTTCTCGTTCAGAAGGAATTGGCGGAACGGATCGCCGCGAATCCATCCGACAGCGAATACAGCAGGCTCACAGTCTCGCTCGGTGCGTTTCTCGAAACGAAAATCCTGTTTACTGTAAAGCCCGACGCATTCAAGCCGCAGCCGAAAGTCATAAGCGCGTTGATCCAGATGACGCGCAGGAAAAAACCGCTTGTTGATGATAACCTTGTTGATTCATTCGAGCGGACTGTGCAGATCGCGTTTCACATGCGGCGGAAAACTCTTAAGAACAACCTGCGCGACGGATTCCCGGATGTCCCGGTCGTTGAGATTGAAAAGATTCTCGAACATCTTGGAGTGAGGCCCGATGTCCGCGCTCAGGATGTCGGCGTGGAGGATTTCGTAACACTGACAGGGATGATGAACTCCACGGAAAGAACTTGACGGCCTGGTGCAGGGGACTGGCACACGTTTTGGGCTTTGATAATGATTCAATTTTCCGTTAAAAATGCGCCATTGGTATTTTTCCAATTTTTTACCATTTTTCTCAATTTTTTCGTTGACACAAGCTCTCAAGTACTTAATACTTTTAAGTCATGCGAGGTAGAATTTGAGAAAAGCTCTCTACATAAAAAGAAAAAGGGTTTTTCGGCTTTACCCGGTTGCTGTTTTTATCCTGCTGATATTTATTTACTCAAACTTTAGCGGTTTGAACTCTGCCATTACTCGTTTATTTGGAATCCTCTCATTATTGTCGGTTTTTGGTAGTTTATGGCAGGAATTTTCATTGAAGTTGGATCGCATTGAATATCCTGAATGTGATATTTGCGGAAGTGATAATTCAAAGATTTTATTTCTGAAAGATAATCTTGAAATGGTTGAATGCCTTAATTGTGGGCAGGTATATGCAAAACCAAGGTATGCTGGTTTCAGAAGGGGTTTCTTCCTTCAGTATTTTTCCTTACTGGACATATTTGATAAAAAACGGAGAATTGCGCTTCGTAGTCAATCGAATAAAGATGAGAATATAAAGCCTAAGATAAATTTATTAATGCGGTTTGGTTTTCCGGAGCAAGGGGATAAACTTCTTGATATCGGGTGTGGTTCAGGATTATTTTTGGAAGTTGCCAGGGAGAGTGGTTTTGAAGTTGAAGGGGTTGAGCCAGGATGGTTTTCTGGATTATATGCAAAATTGAAACACAACTTGAAAGTTCACATTAAAACTGCTGTAAATGTAACCTTGTCTTGCAAGTTTGACGTGATAACTTGTCTGCACGTAATTGAACATATTCCCGCTCCGCTTGGATTTATGGAGGAAATTAGAGGTTTAAAAAAAAGCGGAGGAATAGCCCTTATAGCGACTCCTAATTTTGGTTGTGAAGAAGCTCAAGAACTTCAGGATAAATGGGATGCGGCAGGCCCATCTGATCACATTTTCCTTTTTGATATCAATACGCTTAAGAATCTTGCTTTAAAAGCGGGATTCGAGGTTCTTGATATACAAGTATCAGGGAAAAAAGATGAAGAGCTGATTATGATTTGCCAATAATATTTAATCTGATTCTTGAGCAAATAAAATACAGGGAGCTATTTCATGCAAAAATTTCTAATCATTCTAACTCTATTGATTTGTATTGCTATTAGCTTGGTGTCTTGCCAAAGCCAAAGCAATACTGTCAGCCCCAACTTGGTTTCAGGCACATCAGTTGGTCAAAGAACAACATTGGGTTTATTTCATGTATCCTTTGATTTCAAGAGGAATTCTGCAGAGATTACACCTATTAGATCAGATCAGCATCATCCCCTCATTACAGATTCATTTTCTATTAAATTCGATTGGCTATTTGCAAGAGCTGATCCAACAACAAACGGTGTTATACTACCAATGGCTTTTACAAACCAGTCAACAACAACTTACTATGATGTCAGGGTGTTCTATACAAACCTTTTAACCGGTGAAAATCCTGGTAGTCCATTTGGTCCTTGGATGATGATTTTACGCAATCCTGATGCTTACGCATTTTGGGAATACGACCAGAGTGAACCTGTTTTTGAACCATTTATTGGATTTGAGGGAAACAATCCTACCAATAGAGAATTCATTCCGGGTTTCTCTGAAACAATAGAACCCACTTTCTTTCTACCAAATGCTATTAATTATCCTGGAGGTGATGAGTTTAGAGATATTATTATTAAAATAGATGGGTTAACTACTCCAGATCTAAATGATGAGCCTCTCATGACAAGACTGGTTCCGATTCCGGATGTAATGGAATCAAATTCGGGTCTAATTGATTTCTGGCTGTTAGTAGCTTTAGGCGAAGACAAAGAAGGTTCTGCATATTTAGACCTTAGTGGCTTTGGACTTGATGATAACATTCCGATGACATTGGTTTACGAATTCCCACCACCACCGGACACTCCAATATACCATGTATACCAATATACGCTTACAAATAATGGATTAGATATTCCTCCAACGGATTATATTGTAACTGCAACAACTGTTTACACCGACGATCCGGAACAAAACATACTAACAGAATGTTTACAAGTAAAAATCATTGAGGACGAACACCAAGTTCCACAACCCATTGACGCTGTTAGGTCATTGGTTAATGACCCAGAGAACTTACCTATAGAAAGTGTACACAGAATGTCATTTGCTACTTCACCTTTTCTACTCGTCAGTCCCGGAACAGTTTGCGAAGATACTTATGTTCCTGTATCAGAAGAACCTGGTCCAATAAATTT
>CBDUUJ010000215.1:0-5460 GCA_965370205.1 uncultured bacterium | reverse complement strand
AAAAAATGAAAAAAGCAAGACCTCTTAAGGCCTTGCCTGGGAGCGGATCGCTTATTCACAATCCGTTTCAGACCGTCACTCTGCTTATTAAATACCACACAAACCCTCAATTAACAAGTGGCGGGGCGACTGGACCGGTCGGGAATCGAACCCGAACCAAGAGAGTGACGGTCTCCTGTGCTCCCGTTACACCACCGGCCCACAAGAGCCGGGTCCGTGTCATTGGACCACCATTGGCTCAATCGCCCCAATCTCGACAGAAGACTTTCACTCCTGTCAGCCATATAACGTTTGAGTGCGGGAATTACCTACAAAAAAACAGGAATTTACCGAATTAATTTACTTTATATTTTTGGATTTGATTTTTTCCTGCCATGGGACCATAATCAGCAGGCTGAATTGTCCATGCCCGGAGGTTCGTATGGGTGTTGTTACAAGCGAAATCGATGTTGCAGTCGATCCCCTGACCGCGTTCAGGATCGCGCGCGAGGTCGAGAAATATCCTGATTTCATGCCCGATGTTGATGATGTCAGGGTCATTGAAAGAAGAGACGACGGCTACTCGCGTGTCGCATGGGTGGGTCACGCGAAAGTCGCGTCGATTGACAAAAAAGTGAACTGGACCGAGGATGAATGGTGGGATGAAAGTGCGCTGACATCGCGTTTCGAGCTTGTCGAGGGTGACTACAAACATTACAGGGGCGACTGGGCATTCACGCAGATCGAGACCGGAACCCGTATCCGCATGACGGTGGACTTCGATCTGGGCCTGCCGCTGATCGGTCCGATGATTGTCAAACTTCTCGACCGGGTCATGCAGAACAATATCGATGGGATGCTCAAGGCAATTAAAAAGCATGCAGAAAGGAACTGTTGAAAAAGTGGAAAAATAACCCGGTACCCCACCCTTTAGGGTGGGCGATCCCAGAAACCATGCATCTTCCACCCACCCTGAAGGGTGGGGTACCGGAAAATTCTTAATTTTTCAACAGCCCCAGAAAGTGGAGACGCGGAATCCTGATACGGAGTGATAAATCATATGGCTTCATTGATAAAACTGGACGAGCTTACATACCCAAAGATCAGGAAACTACTGGATGAAGGGAATACGACACTCCTTCTTCCGGTCGGGACACTGGAAGCGCATGGACATCACGCGCCGGTGGGCACCGACAATTTCTGCGCAGAGGAGATCGCCTGGCAGCTCGGCGAGAGACTCGGCTGGCCGGTGGCTCCGACGCTGAACTATGGAGTTACAACCGGACTTATCGCATATCCCGGCAGCCAGAGAATCCCAAAACCACTGTACGCCGATCTTGTCACGGTTATTCTTAAGGATTTCCTGGAAATGGGATTCAGGCGGATCGTCATAATCAATGGGCACGGCGGAAACACCGAGACCTTCAGCAATGTTATCAAGGATCTAATCACTGAAGATCGCGGGAATCGGCATTTCATTCTTGTTGACTGGTGGCAGGTCGACGCGGACGCTCTCGAGGAAGTTTACGGGCGTCCCGGCGGACATGCGGCGCTTGATGAAACCGCCTGCATCGTGGCCTACCGTCCGGAAACCGTGGATCAGGACGCGATGGATCCCGGGGATGCCGCGGTTTTCACTCCGGGTATCGTCACCGCTCCGTATTCCGCCGCGATGCTGGTGTATGAGGATGGCGACTCGACTCCTGATTTCGACAGGAAAAAAGCAATCGATTTCATGAACAAAGTGATAGACCGCATACAGGCTTTGGTTATAAAGGAAGTGGACCTGTTTGAGAGGTCATTTGGAGACCGGGAGGGCAGCCAGTAATGGACAAACTGAGAGGACTTGCATGGTGTTTCGGGGATAATATCGACACGGACCAGATCATCCCGGCGTGTTACTGCAACACATTCAATCCCGATGAACTTGCCGATCATGCAATGGAGGGAGCGGGTCCGGAGTTTCCCCAGAGGGTCGCGCCAGGGGATATAATCGTGGCGGGACGGAATTTCGGATGCGGATCGAGCCGTGAAGCGGCACCGCTCGCGCTGAAAGCATCCGGGGTCTCAGCCATAGTCGCGCACTCATTCTCCCGGCTTTTTTTCCGAAACGCGGTGAATATCGGTTTATACATCATGATATGCAATGCGGCAAGCGGTTCCATCGAATCGGGAGAGGAACTTGTAATCGACCGATCCGCCGGGATCATTCATTCCCTGTCAACCGGACGGGCTTACAGGTGTGAAGCATTCCCCGAATTTATTCGGGAAATTGTCAATGTCGGCGGAATGGTTGAATATGTAAAACACAGACTGGCAAAAAACAATGCCTGAAACAAATCATTGAGGACTGGATTTGAGTCAAACACGGTGCTAAAAATATGGAGATATAATAGGCAGGCTGGTTTCCATCCGATGCGACGGACAGACAAAAATTGTGCAGGGATAAGAATTACGAGGTGATAACGATCATGAAACGAATTCTAAATTTTACAATGCTGGCAGTTCTCCTTTTGGTCATCGCGGGGAGCGGGTGTATCAATTATGGGCCTCCCGGCACTCCGAAGGAGATTCCCAGGGCGCTCACATTCATGATCAGCTCGAACACGGTGTCGAATTTCACACCCTGCGGATGTCATTCGGGCAAATGGGGCGGCATGCCCAGACGCGGGACCATTTTCAACAATGTTAAAGAAAAAATAGACTGGCCGATGCTGCAGGTCGATACGGGCGATGTCACACAGGGTTCGACGAGTGAAATGCAGAAGCTGAAGGACATGTATATCTTCCAGGCCTTTGAAGTCATGAATTATGACATAGTAAATGTCGGGGTCAACGAACTTGCGCTGGGATATGAGGAACTGAACCGAATCGAAAACGAGAATAATATCCCATGGATATCGGCCAATACACACGCTCCGGGCGCTTTCCCCGATCTGAACGTAACAGCGCCGCAAATCGACGACAGGAAACCATTGGAAACGCCATCCTCGGGCGAGGAAGAGCCGGTCGCAGACGGGAATGAGAGAGAGAATCCGGACGATATCGACAGGTCGGCATACGAGGATTTGCCTGTGCCGCTGTTTCAGCCTTACAAAATTGTGGAGCCGGAGGGCGCGCCAGGCTATAAAGTTGGCTTTATCGGTATGATGATCCAGGATGCCGGGCGGCTGAATCCCAGGAAAGAGGATTTCTCATTTGAGCCTTATGAGGTAACCATCCCCCGAACCGTCGATATTCTCAGGAACATTGAAAAGGTCGATCTGGTCGTCCTCATTTGCGATGCCGATAATCTCCAGAACGTTGATGAGTCATTATTTGCCGATATTGATATCGTCATCGGCGGCAGACAAAATCTCGTAAGATCGCCAAACGCAGCACTGAATCCATTAAACCCGCACTATCGTCCCGGTCTTAATCAGCAGGGCCAACTTTCAACAGCGGGACAAACCCCGGACTCAAACACATCTCCCAATGGAGAAACCGGGGAATCCGAAGAGGAAGAATTAATTCTCGATCCGATAAATACCCCACTGATTGTTTCAAAAGGACAGGGCCGTGGACGGCTCGTGCGGCGGTTTGACATCACCCTGGACCACAGCGGTCGAATTGTGGACTATTTCACAGAGGAAATCCGTGTGGACGATACCAATATCGATGACCCTCGAATGGCTGAGGTTGCCAGGGGATACGACTCCGATGTTCTGGTAGTCGAATTAATGGGTCGGGTTGAGCGCAGCTATGCGGGAAGCGAGACGTGTGCGGAGTGTCATCCCGGTTATCTGGAAGCGTGGGCCGATCACGGGCATTTCCATACATACGAGAGAATAGTCAATGAGGACGCTCTCGATGACAGGGAGTGCACGAGATGCCATGCTATCGGATTCAATGAGGAGCCCCGCCTGCTTACCTACGACCTTATCAAGGAGTCCCATCGAAATGTGGGATGCGAGGCCTGTCATCAAAATGGCAAACGTCATATAACGCTTCAGAGACAGCTTGCCGGTCTCTCCGATGAAGCCCGCGCAAACGCAACGACAACCGACGCCATGTCCACCGATATCACAGCAGGCACGTGTACGCATTGCCATAACGGCGAACACGGCGACGGTTTCAATTTCAGTGAGGCAATGGCAGCCGCGAGAGCGATCTGCCAGTCAATCGATCCGCATTTTGTAATGCCGGATGATTCCAACTAGAAACATCGGGACGGCTCCCTATGCAAAGTAAATTTTTCATCACGCTGATCGCTACATTACTGTTCATGTCACTTTCATGCGCCGGGAACGATTCCGGCCAAACAGAAAGGGAAACAGAGTCAATATCGGCAGAAGGAACACCAACCACTGCTGAAACCGGAGAAGACCTGCCGTTTGTCCTCACGATCAATGGAGACCCCATAGACTCCGACCGTCGCGCGTCTGTAACTGAAAGGCGCAATTCGGAAATACGTTTCTCCTCGTCGGATGTCCAGTCCTGCCGATTGGACCTGATCCATCCGGACGGCGAATCGATCACTATCGGGGAATGGCAGTCGCGCGAGATGGAATTCATGTGCGAATTTCCCTATGGCGAGAATCACCTGGTCCTGGCATACGGGGACACCGTATACGATATCCTCGTGGTTTCAGGAGCACCGGAGCCTGAGATTGTCACAGGCGGCTGCGACGATGCATTTATCGATCTGCACCCGAATTCGAGATGGGAACTGAAACAGACATCCAAGAATGAGGCCCCGTCCCGCTGGTCACATCAAATAACCGGATGGACAATCAACGAGTCAGACGACGCTTTTTTTAAGCTGTTAATGGAGCGCTCAAGCGGGATAGAGAACCGGATCGATCACAGCACCGAACTGGATATGCGCTGTTCGGATGGTGTGATTTACATCATAAGCGCACTTGAGAAAGAGGTGGGTATTGAGAGGCTGATCACGTATGAGCCCGATTCGATCTACATTCCGGAAACAATTGCGGAAGGAGTGTCCTGGGACCGTCGCGCAAATTATGTCATCCGCACTCCCGACACGACGGTGACCGGAACCCTGTTTGAGAGCCAGCGATGTACGGGGCTTGAAAGAATTTCTGTGGAAGCCGGCGAATTCGATGCATACAGAGTTGAATTTATAATCAATGAAACACTCAATGATTCAGAATTTTCCACCGAGGGGACATCGTGGTACGTGCCGGGTCTGGGTCGGGTTCTGAGCACTGGAAATACCGAAGAAGCTCCAAGACTTGAACTGGTGAGTTACGAGGGGATATCACCGGGACTCTGATATGCAGGATTGGATGGGATTGTTGACTTCTCATATACCGTAATAACATCGAATCTATGCCGCCCACAAACTTGATCCTGTCATGACCGGTTTTTTAATAATCTGCGGGTTTGTGGACTCTGTATGTCAAGCTGGATGATTGTGAATATTATCAAGCGGTCAATTTTAGAGACCGTGCACGATTCATCCGATGCAACTGTTCA
>CBDUUJ010000214.1:0-5482 GCA_965370205.1 uncultured bacterium | reverse complement strand
GAGATGACCGCCGTTCGCGAGGTCCAACGCCATGACCGGGTCGCCATGTTCCAGAAAAGCGTAATAGACACACTCATTCGCGGGCGCGCCGGAGAAAAGCTGCACGCACGCGTACTCGGTTCCGAAAAGCTCCTGCGCGCGTTCGATCGCGAGCCGCTCGATCTGATCCATGATCATGTTGCCTTCGTAGTAGCGGCCGTCGCGGTCCCACTCCCGCACGTTATCCATTTTCTTGCGACGCTTGTACGGGAAACCTTCCGCGTACTTGTGCTGGAGCGGCGCACCGGTGGCCTCGATAACAGCGCGCGACGGGAAATTCTCGCTCGCGATAAGCTGCACGGAACCCATCACGCGGTCGTACTCCTGCCTGATAAGTCCATGAACTTCAGGATCGACATCAATAAGTGGTCTGTTCATAATCTACACCTCAAAATATTTATTCGTCCAGTTCAGGAAAGGGGATTATAACGCGGGAAAGGATAGAGATAAAGGGGGAAGGATTACGTTAGCGTTTCATGCCTTCGAGAATTTTTACAAGTTTATCGACATCGGTACAAGGGTCACCTCCGCCATGGCATTTAACATATTCAGCATTTTCGTATGCTGCTCCAAGTCTACTAAGCAATTCGCGCATCGGGGGATCATTTTTCTTGTAGTCTGCGATATAGTTTTTCTTTAAATATCTAATTAAATCATCGCAATTAGTAAATCCTCGTGTTGTTTTTACAAAATGAAGTAAATACCAGAATTCAAAACAAGGCTTTGAAAGAGCGACATAGATTTTGTTATCTTTTGCTTTTTTTCTGGCATCATTAAAAGAGACATGTTGGTCTCGATCGAAAACACACCAGACCTGATCGTATTGTACGACGAAATCACTTGTTTTTGCTTCTATCTCCCTTTCCTGTCTTAATCCCTTGGCCTTATCAACAACACAGATAGGAGCACTTCCGCAACTTTCCCCCTCAACTTCAACCATATGTATTTTCCATATATGCTTTAACCAGCTAAAATAAAAAGGTTCTGTTTTCGCTCCTTCGCAGACAATCAGAATCGATTCGCGGGCATCTCTTTTAGAATTTTCCCTCTCTAACCCGCCTGGTTTTGGAGTCCTAGCCATCTGATTCTATCTCACTCCCCAAGAATGGAATTGCTCCATAACGTCCAGCGAGATAACCTTTATGCAGAGCTTCATCTATACGGGGTTTAAACTCAGAGAGAGAGTAGAGAACAGTATTCCCCTCGTATTTTTTCTCTGTGAACCAGACCTGATCGCGGCGAAAAATGTCAGCGGAAAGAAGGGTGGTATCGTGAGTGGTGAAAATTAACTGAGCGTTATTTTGATTCCATTTCTTATCATGGAACATTGCGACTAATCGACGAACCAGATGAGGATGCAGACTACTGTCTATTTCATCTATAAAACCACACCATCCATCCTGTAGAATTTGAAGCCAGGGTCCTAACAAGTGATAATAACGATTTGTCCCATCGGACTCCTGGGATTGATTAAATCGAACAATTTCATTTGTATCGGAATTACGATGTTGGAAATATGTTTCAAGAACCGGTTTGGAAGGCATCTGTCTCTTTATATAATCTTTGACTTCAGTCGGCATCTCATCAGGAAAAGCGATATCATCCGGGTCAATCTCTTTAACCTCAAGCCCGACGATTCCCAAATCAGCTATTTTTAAATGCTCTGATATTAGCGAATAATATTCTTCTCTCCCCACATGAATTTTACTTGGTGTCGCCCATTCAGGAGCTCTAGAAATTCCTATTAAGTGACCTAAGAACCACCTATATACAGGAGTCAAGTCACTGTCATTTTGCTGCGCACCAACTGATAAAAAAAGACCATTTTCTCTCGTGCTCTCCTCTATCGTCTTTTTTCTCTTTACTTTTGTGCTATATAAATATTCGTAATGATCATTCACAAATGTCCTTTCGAAAATTCGACGACGTTTTGATTTTGGGTAGATTGTTAACCACTCACGATAGACTTTTTCTCTCGTAACAGAGAATCCATAGTCATACCTGATTCCATCAATTACAAATGTCATTTCAAACGAACTGGGTTCATTTCGACTTTGATTATCCAATAGAAATGGCTCAACGGTCGTGTCATCACCCTGGTTTAATCTAGTTGCTGAACCAACGACAAACCAGCTCACGAAAGACATTGCACTTAACACATTGGTCTTTCCACTTGCGTTTGCGCCATAAATAACAGCACTTTTTAGAAGATTAACTCTTTTCATACCTGGAACATCCAGTTCGATCACATTTTCGGGATGGTCCTCATATTGGTTGGACGCGACCATGCTGAGGGTCTGTTCCTCACGGATCGATAGGAAATTTTTTGCAGAGAATCTGACTAACATGGGGTTTCACCGTAATTTAACGACAATTTGCGCAGAAAATCCACTAAAAACGACACGAAAAGGGTAAATTTAACCATTTTCGTTAATTTTCCGCGCAACTTAATATCACGCTGCAACTTGATTTTTTGCAGGAGAATGAGATCAATCCCCGTAAGTCTCATTACTACGTCCAGATCAATTCACACATCCAACCGATCCGCCGTACGGACCGCCGTGACACCCCATTCTTGACCGCGTGTTCGGATCGGTGACATCAGGATCGCCCGACGGCAGTCCGGCGTCATCCCAGTCCACGAAATCGGGACATCCAAGCTGTCCATCTGAATTTATGCCGATGTCGTGAAGTCCGCCCTCTGGATCGATAAACAGCGGCTGCGTCTCGACACACCCGATATTCGGATGCGCTTCCTGGAAGTAGGGAGACTCGATGTTCCAGGTGAGCGTGTAATCGCATGGAAGATCGTAGAGATATGATTGAACTCCCCTGCCGAGCGGGCTTCCATCGGGAGCAAACCCGCTCTCGGTCACATTGGACGCGATATTGTTGTAGAACGTCCCGTTCGGACACTCGCGGAAGAAATAGCAGAACGCCTGATTGATGAAGAAATTCTCGACTGTATCAAGAAAATTAACGGTGTTGTTATACACAACCGGGCTGTCGCAGTACTCAAATTTGAAAGCTTCAGCCAGCGCTGCCCCCTGCCCGTCGGAAACAAGCTGGATGTGATAGATCAGGCTGTTATGAACAATCGGGTTGTCGCAATGATACAGCCAGACAGCATAAATATTATGAGCGATGTTGTTAAAATTAAGCCCAAGGTCATTCATCCGGATATTGTGAATGTACATGTTCGGTGTATATTCGGCGTAGATGCACATGTCCATTTCGCCCAAGATACCAATCAGCGGGTCCGGTCCATGCAGGTGTTCGAAATGACAGTAACCGATCTCAATATCCGAGCTGTCCTCTATGTAAACGCCTGTTATATGGCGAGGCAGCTCCTCGCTGTTGAAATAGCAGTTGGACACAGTGATATTGGTGCAGTTTGAGAGATAAATCATTGTGACAAATATCGGATAATCGGTTGTATAGGAACCGGCAGGCCGCACGTTGAATCCGGAGATAACGGCATCCGACACGCCATCCGCCCGGACAGTATTCGCGCCGGGAACATCGGGGGTCTGGATGCTGGCTCGATCCGTGCCGTCCAATATATCCCAGTTCTCGCTGTACAGCGAGATCCCGTCGGTAAGAACCACAGATTCGGCGTAGGTAACTCCGGAGTCGTCAACCAGAATCAAATCGCCCGCCGTCGCAACCGAAAGCGCCGCTCCGATTGTCTTGAACGGGTCATCCATCGTGCCGAACTCGTCCGGGGATGTCGATGAATCGTCCACATAAATTGGATCGCTGTACTGAATCTCGTCCGAAACCTCGATTTTTGCGCAATTATATGCGGAGAGAACGGCATCCTCGGGATAATCGAAACCGCTGATGCCGGGAATATCCGGCGCGTACGTTGTGATATTCGCGCTCTCTGCGGTTATCCAGACATCGGCCCAATCCGCCTCAACAGGGAACAGATCGGTGACGGTGAATTGATAACTTTCAGAGTTGATATCGGGACCGGGAGAGACCATAGTATCCGGAAGCGCAAGGATATCGGTCGGGGGCAGACCCAGCGCCTGGCTCTCAACAATCAGCGCCGCCAGTTCGCCGGTCATGCCCGGACTGTCCGGCTTCTGCCAATCGAAGACCGTTACAGTCATACTAAGATCACCGCCCGCGATTGCACCGTCATTGTAAAGCGAGCTGCCCGAATCGGTCGCGGCAATCCTGTACGCTTCCGCCTGATTCGCGGTTAATGGGAATTTTGATAACTCCCATGGCGGACCACCGTCCGGAACCTCCCAGCTTGCAGAAATGGCATACTTGAAATGGAAATTGGGAGTTCCGCCGGGAGTTGGGAACTGAAGCTCGTAACGCCGTGTCACCGCGCCGGGAGTATCGGAATTGAAAACTCCGCGAGTTGCCGGGTCTATCACCATGGGATCATCCGATCCGAGCGAGTCGGCAAAATATTTATATGGATGAAGACTTGACTCAGGCGTCGGTCCCGGCAGAGCAAGAATGCCCTCGGTGTATCCGAAAATCTTGCCGACAGTTGTGAACTCGACCGGATTCCACCATCGCGTGTAGCCGTCCTGATTTACAATCTCAACTGCGCCTGCCGGAGAACCCATCACGATTCCTCTTGTGTCAAAACCCCAGAATTTGGTCCCGGGGAAAGGATGATCGATTGTGATATCGCAGACGATGAGACCGTTCGGAATATCCGAAGCTCCCGTGTCAACTGTAAAACTGATAAGGCTGATCGGGGCATCCGGTGGCTGGAGGAATCGTGTTGCGTTCACCTGAAACATCGGATTCCTGAGCGGGACGATTTCGATCTCGCCCGATGCGGGATCGGCATATATGTCGTAAAGTCCCCATAGAACCTGGCTGCCCGGTTCCGATGCCTGATCGGTCTGCCCGGTAAGGTCCGGGAAGTTATCCGGCGTCAGACCCGGATCGGTCGGTCCTGCGCCACCACTTCCCCCGCATCCGGAGAAAATAATCATTTGAAGAATGACCGGTAAAAAAATCCACAGCATGTATTGATAATTGAGTCGCATGGTATGACCACCTGCATTTATTGGGAATTTGATATTGATTTGAATTCAGGAGTAGTTTAGCACAAACAGCAGATTAATTTTCAATTATAAAGGACCAAAATTATAGAGGTTACATCGCAATGCAGAATTATTGTAGCGCGGACGTCCCGGGATGTTGAAAAAATCCCAGTATTTGAATATATCAAAAATTCAACAAATTGCATGGCGCCCATACACATCATCCTGATGTTTATGGGTGACCCTTATTTTCGGTGTTGTAGAGTATTCGTAACAAGTTCCGACACCCACAAACTTCTGGAAGAAGTGTGTGGGCGCCATGCAGATTTTCATATATTTGACTTTTTCAACAGCTCCGGGACCGCTATAAGACCAATCCTGTTAATTGACGCTCGTTTGATTGAGGGGACACTTTTTTTTGC
>CBDUUJ010000213.1:0-5530 GCA_965370205.1 uncultured bacterium | reverse complement strand
GACGCGTTCCTGAATCCTTATGCCGCGTTTAACAAGGAACTTGAAGATCGAATATTTGAGCACCTGACGACTGCAGTTGAACATATTACTGTTCAATTCCCGTCGCTTTTGCCCGAGGACGCAAAATTCCTGTATGCCCTCGATGCGACATGGTCCGACCCCGATCTTTACGATCCGGACGACCCCCTCACGGACCCGAATATTGCCGAGCCTTATGAGGTCAACATCGTGTACGTTGATCCGATAGCCAATGAGTTTCTCGCCGAATGTACCGCGATCGTCGAGGTGCTTGACTGGCAGGGGAACGCGGGCGATGCGGAGGTCGAATGTCCCGATCTGTTCGGAGGATCGCTGGATATGACACTGGCATGGTTTGAGGACACCAGGTTTCTGTACTACGTGCAATTGATCAATGATTCGGAGCCTGATCCGGCTGAATACCCGTTCCTTGTCAGGGCTGGCGATGAGTTCGAGACCCAGCAGGACCTGGTTGATCCTTCCATTACCATTGAGCTTGCGAATTACCAGTTGGGTTCTGTTGAGGTCTGCGATATCGGAATTAACAATGCTCCTGCAGCAAGTATTATTGCCGATGATCTGATCATCGAGGCCGGCATGTTCGTGCATTTTGACGCGAGCGGGTCAAGCGATGCCGAGGATGGCACACTTTCTGTTTACGGATGGGATTTGGATGGCGATTGCAGTTTCGATGATGAAATTACAGCCACAATCGATAAGCAGTTCAACGATTTGGGAACCTTCCCGATCAATGTGAAAGTCACCGATTTCGGTGGACTGACCGATGTTCTTGATCTGCCGTTGATTGTCACCGTATCGGCAAGCAGCAATATACCTCCTGTCGCGAATGCGCTGGCATCGAAATATGACCCGGTTATTACAGAGGAAATAACTCTGGACGCAAGCGGATCGACCGATCTGGAGGATGGGAAGCCAGTAAGCTGGGAATGGGACCTGGATGGCGATGGTGAATACGATGACGATGCAGGCGAGGTGATCCAGCATTCATGGGATACGGCCGGAACATACTACGTGGACGTTCTGGTGAAGGATTCCGGCGGACTTGGCGACACTCTTGATGAAAAACTGGAGATTGTAGTTGCCGATTCCGGCAACCTGCCGCCCGAGGCGGTCGCTGAAGCGAATAAATACTCTGCTGAAGTGGGTGAGGAAATAACCTTTGACGGCACGGGTTCATCCGATCCCGAGGATGGGGATGTGTCGCAGTTCTTATGGGACCTTCTGGGCAATAAGACTTACACGGACGGGTTCGAGTCAATAATTAGTTACCAGTACTGGAGCCCCGGCACATATAACGTTGATCTCAAGGTTGTTGATTCAGGTGGATTATTTGATACTCTCGACGTGCCCCTGAGCATTGAGATTACAGGTGCGCCAAATTTGCCTCCGGTCGCCATTGCCGAGGCGGATGATTACGATGTCTATACTTATGAAACAATCCACTTTGATGCGACTGATTCATACGACCCCGAGGATGGAGCTATTGAGAATTTCAAATGGGATCTTGACGGTGATGGTTTGTTCTTTGAGGCTTTCACCGCTGAGGTTGACTGGTTCTATGAAACCCCGGGATTTTACAATGTTAACGTGATGGTCTGCGATTCACTCGGCCTGTGCGATACGCTTGATGACCCTCTGATTATCCAGGTTATGGAAGGCGGGAATCAGAAACCCGTCGCGATAGCCTATGCGGACAAAAGTTATGTTTTTGAAGGGGGAACAGTCAACTTCGATGGATCGGACTCTTTCGATCCTGAGGATGGCGCACCTACCAGTTGGCAGTGGGACCTTGATGAGGATGGCGAGTACGACGATTCACCGTTCATCTACACTTCAAAACAGTACGATACGGCGGGTGTATACTATGCCGATTTGAAAGTCACTGATTCTCAGGCTGCCGAGGATACGCTTGATGAACTGATTGAAATAACAGTGCTTGAGATGGGCGACAATATTCCGCCTGAATCGATAGCTGAAATTAACTGCTCTGTGCCGCTTGTGGGGCAGAAAGTTATATTGACCGATTACAGCGTGGACCTCGATGGAGATATTGTGAAATGGGAATGGAACTTCGGTGACGGACTGGGCTGGCAGGATTTTACTTACGCAAGTGGTAATGCTGAGTATTTTTGTACGGAAGAAGGTATCTTATTCTTTGACCTTCGGGTTACTGATGATATGGATGCAACCGACCAGCTTGATGCCGCGATCAACGTTATTATCAGCGAACCATCTTTTGAAGTGCCCTCCGGACCTCCTTCCTGTAACGCTGATCAGACGCATACGCTGGTGGGGAGTGCTCCTTTGGATCAGATTAACACTAATGTGAATTCCCGGGACCTTGCTTTCCTTTCAAATGGGACCTATATCATGGTTGTTAACGAGGACCTGATTAATGTTATGCCGCCATCTGTAGTTTCTCCCACGCCATTGTTGACCGGCGTGGAATGGATTCGGTCCATCGATGCAAACTCAAACGGTATTGTGGCGCTGAGTGCTCTGACGGACGGCATCGTTCACCTTTATATGGTTACTGGTGATACCGAAATCACAC
The DNA here is from genome assembly GCA_965370205.1 of uncultured bacterium. GTDB lineage: Bacteria > JAJVIF01 > JAJVIF01 > JAPKYR01 > JAPKYR01 > CBDUUJ01. Next base: position 2,937 of record CBDUUJ010000213.1, on the reverse strand, counting down.
TTGAGCCGATGACGACTGTCGATGTCGGTGGACCGATCAGTGCAATCGCGTTCAATGATTCTGATGATTTCTGGGTCTATACACAGGGTGAAATCAGGCAGTACTCCGATCCTGACTATAATGCGGATCCATGTAAAACCTTCAATGTTTCCAAAATCGGATCGATGGGTGTTGTGAATGATATGGTATGGAGCATCTGGAATCATTCCCTGTATCTGACAATTAATGATGGCGCTAATTGCACTGTTGTTGAAGTCGATTACGTGGGGAATATTGCCACGACCGTGACAGATGTACTGCTTGGACCGACCAATTTCATTGACATTATTGCAGATAATTTTGTAGTCGATCCTGATTCCGCCGGATGTCGTATTGAGGTATTTGGCGGGATCAGCGAGGGATATGTTACCAGGTTTGATGCCGATTTGAATATCATCAGCCGGGAATCCTTCGGATATTGGGGAATACGGGCCGCGGCTCATGAAATGGGTTCCACTAATATCGTTATAGCTCTTGAGGAGTGCTGTTTAAGCTGGGTGGATTTATTTATGCCGCCACATGATTGGGCTGATATGGAGGATTAGGAGTTCTTTTTTTCAGGTACGGGGATATTTCGCGATGGAATGCAATGCCTTGACAATGCTTCCGACAGGCTTTATATTAAAGTTGATTCCTCTCCAGATTTCTCGTATCCCAGACGATATTATTACGTGTCATATCTACCGATCCTCAGATGAGGGCGGTACTATACCTTATGGAGGCTAATATGCAATTTAAATGTCTGTGCGCTGCTCCGGCTGTAATCCTGATTCTGGCCCTTCTATTGATGGGCTGCTCCGGTGGCGGTGGAGCAATCCTGCCGGATGTGGCCGGCACGGACGAGGGGATTACATCTTCCTTCACGGGACAGGGAGGAGAATTCGACCTCAATAAGGGAGGTCGTACCCTTTGGGGATTATGGCTTATGCACCTCAATGAGGATCACTCCGCCATTGAGGTCGAACCGCTCCGGGATGCTTCTTTCCATCTGAATGTGACGGGCTACCTGGAGAATTCATCAATTGACTGCCTGATAATCCAGAGTGTCTCATGGACTGATGACGATACACTCATGGTGAATATCAAGCTCAAGCACCCGCCGGAGTTCGGGATTGCCCTGACCGGCTGGGATGTGCGGGGTATCGCGATTCTGCCCTGGGAAAAGAAATTCCCAGGCACATTGATCACGAATGACAAGAGTTCTCATCCCCAGATTTATGCGTCGCGCCGTTTAATTAACGCAGACGGCTATACTACAATCTGGAACCGCTGGACCGCTGAGGCTGTCGAGCACCCTCAGATATTTGGATATCTTCGAGGAAACTGGTCCACTAATGACGAATACTGGATCGAGGGTAACCTTCACGGTTACCAGATGTTCTATACAGACCTGATTCGTCACCCATTCCAGGACCAGAACTCCGCAAACCGGGACTATGAATTCGACTTTCCCCCCGGACCGCTGACATTCGCCTATGCGGTTGACGCAAACTGGGATGCCCCATTTGAAAAACCGGTCGATGATATCTGGGATGATTTCTCGGTGGAGTCGGCAAACTGCCCCGAGCCATACCAGATCTCCGTGAGCCTGGCAAATAATACTCTGACAAAAGTCGGCGGCTCCGTGGATGTGACATTTGACGTATTGGACTGGCAGGACCCGACCAATTTTTCACATGTGCATGTTGAGGCTCCGGATTTGTTTTATGGCACTATCGAGCTTTTCGCAGCCACCGGTTATCCGGATGCGAACACCGCAAGATACGATGTGACCATCCCAAACACAAAAGGAAGTGCGATGACTGCGGGCGGCGGAAGCGATCTTCTTATTGTTGTCGAGGATGCGCTGAACTCCACATGCAATCCCGATCTGACCGCATACAATATCTTCAAGCTTCCCGTTCAGGATGTCGCGGGCTTCTGGCGTGACCGTAACGGAGATGGTTTGTTTATTAACAAACCCCTGGCAATGGTCCAGCCATCGTCTCCAACGGTCGTACTGCCCGACATCGCGGTTGTAAGTTATCCCGATCCTGATTACGATTTCTTCAACGGAGATCCTGAGTTGCTCCTGTTTGATACGAACGATTCGAGGTATATCGTATATGACCGCGACCTGGATTCCAGCTTCATCAAGTCCGGTTATCCGATAGACACCGCTCCGCCATCGTGGCTTCTTGACCCGTTCTGCATGGATGCGAACAATAGTGGATGGTTTGGTGTGGGTTCGACAAGCTCCGTAACTGTCTCGGGCAGTTATCTTGTGAAGCACATCATAAACATGTTCACGCGGGGAGGACTTTACGGGTATAGCTGGCATACAGGGACCGATTTCAGCGGTTATCTCGAGACAATACGTGATGTCACAGCCGGAATGGGCAATGTTACGGGCGATCCAGTGTATGGACTTTTCGCCTTCAGATCGGGTGCGATTCCGACAGCTGCTCATGTCCTTGAAGTCGGATATCCCTACATCGATCCCGGTACTTCTAACACTTTCCGGACCGCAATACCCATGGGTAATGCCGCGGCTGTGCCGGGTGAAATCTATTACGATGCCGATCTGCTGAAGTGCGCGATCGATACCGATCCTGTCTGGAATCCGTTTCAGAACCTGCACTGGGCGTTCTACGTTGTCGAAACCGATCTGACAGGTTTCACCAGCGAGATAGAAGGTTTCGATATTAACTTTATGAACCTTGGCACAGTCCCGTTCTGGACCCTTACGAACGCGGATATCCAGACCGAGTTCCCGGGTGCATGGGCGATTGACTGCGAAGTGGTCCCGGCTTTGACCAAACATGTGACATTGCTTGGCGATCAAACCGCGCAGTACAACTGGCTCTGTGTCCTCATGACCGATGGCGTTGACTACTGGCTCGCCTTCTATGATCCTCT
>CBDUUJ010000212.1:0-5550 GCA_965370205.1 uncultured bacterium | reverse complement strand
CCGCTTCCTCGAGATTCGACGCGATGCCGCCTTTCGGAATATCAAGGCCGATATCCCGCATCGTTTTCTGGAAACGCCCTCTATCCTCCGCGATGTCGATCGCGTCGAAACTCGCGCCGATAAGTTCGACGTTGAATTTTTCGAGTGTGCCGTTCTGGTGGAGTTCACGAGCAAGGTTGAGCGCGGTCTGACCGCCCATCGTGGGAAGGAGCGTGTCGGGACGTTCGCGGGCGATCACCTGTTCGAGAAATTCAGGAGTCAGCGGCTCGATGTAGGTCGCGTCGGCAAGCTCCGGGTCGGTCATGATGGTCGCGGGATTGCTGTTGACGAGGATCACGCGGTAGCCGAGTTTTTTCAGCGTGCGGACAGCCTGGGTGCCGGAGTAATCGAACTCGCACGCCTGTCCGATTACGATAGGTCCGGAGCCGATGATCAGGATGGAATTTATGTCAGTTCGTGCTGGCATATTTTTTTACCGGGGACAGGCACCCAATTTTACCGTATGTGCATAATAGAAAATCGGTAAATCATGTACGGTAAAATTGCGTGCCAGTCCCCTCAATGTGATGATCAGGATGGAATTTATGTCAGTTCGCGCGGGCATATTGCTCCATTCGTTTTCGGAATTCGACAAATAAATCCGATGCGTCGTGCGGACCCGGTGACGCCTCGGGATGAAACTGCACCGAGAAAGCATTAAGGTCGGGGTAGTCGAGTCCTTCGACAGTACCGTCGTTCAGGCTTCTCAGTGTCAGTTTTGCACCGTCGGGAAGTGGATCGTCCGACACCGCGAAACCGTGATTGTGCACACTCACGATCACGCGACCAAAGGCGTTTTCACCCACCGGATGATTGATCCCGCGATGTCCGAATTTCATCTTGTATGTTACTCCGCCCGCTGCGAGTGCGAGAAGCTGGTGTCCGAGACATATCCCGAAAATCGGAACCGTGCCAAGGAAATGTTTGATCGTATCGATAGCACCCACTACAGCGGCGGGATCGCCGGGACCATTCGACAGTAAAATCCCGTCCGGATTGAAGGATTCGATTTCATTAGTGTCCGAGGTTACCGGAAACACTCTGACTGTGCAGCCGATATCGACAAGCCGCCTGAGGATATTGTGCTTGACCCCGTAATCGATGACCGCGACACGCAGATTTTCTCCGGACAGCATAGCGGTACTTCCAAGCCATTCTGATTTTGTTCTTTCCGACCAGTCATAGGCTTTTTCGCAGGTCACTCGCGATGCGCCGTCGAGTCCCGCCATCGATGGATGCGCGAGGATCTGCTTCATCGCGTCGTCATGGGATATCGATGCTGAAAAAATCCCGCCTCTCAGGCTGCCAAAGTTACGAAGGTGTCTCGTTATCGCGCGGGTATCGAGATTCTGGATCGCGGGGACTTCGCTTTTTTCAAGGAGATCGGATAGTGATCCTTCAGCGCGCCAGCTTGACGGTTCCTCGAACGATCGCGCGGCGAATCCGGACGGGTGTACTCTTTCTGATTCGTTATCGGAAGCATTGATGCCGGTATTGCCGATGTGGGCGGCGGTCATGACGACGATCTGGCCCCAGTACGACGGGTCGTACAGGACCTCCTGGTAACCGCTCATGGCAGTGTTGAAGACAACCTCGCCGATATTTTTCGTTTCGGGGGAATGGAAACCATACAGGCTGCCGTCAAATGAGCGGCCGTCTTCAAGGAGGAGATAACCCGGCTCACGCGCCTTTTTCATCAGGTTTCCAGGATTGTTTACAACTAACCCTTTTCAGGTCCAAAAATCGCGGTAATTATACAGGAGATGAACCCACTGTCAAGTGTTTGTTGGCAGAAGATGCAGGGCCGGCAGGGATGCCGGCGATACAGCCGGCTGGAAGCCAGCGATACGGGGTGTTTGACATCCTGCGATTTACAAACTACAAGTATTATGGATTGATAATGTACTACCTGGTTTATAGAGCGAAAAAGATCGATATCCTCAAGTGCTCCAAATGCAGGGGATACCCGATCACGTTGACTCTATCCGATCAGCCTGAACCGGGTAATGAAAAGCTGACATATGAATACACGTGTGAAAAATGCGATGCGAGCGGTTCTGTCAGGATATCGAAGAACATCAATCTTGAAGGATTTAAGACCTGGGAGGAGCTGCAGGAGAGGATCGATGAGCTTAAGGCCGCGATGAGTCTGGGCGGCATTGACAAAATCGATATGGATTACCCCAATAATGAATAATTCCAATTAATAAGCGCAAAGGGTTTCAAGACGATATTATTTTGAATGGCTATAACTGTCCGGAGAAACCTATGCGTACATTAAGAATAAATATAATCAACCTGTTTTCCTTTATCGGGATTCTGTCGGTGTTTGTCACGCTTCTGGCAATTACAGGCTTTCTCCTTGGAATTCTCACGCCTCAGAAGATCACGATGTTACTCGCTACGGCGGCAGCGGGGATTCAGGGATCAAGCTCGACGTGGTGGCTGATCGTGCTGGCGACATGGTTCGCAGCGGGATGGGCATCGATGTACCTTCTCAGGACTCGCACGCATCCGCCGATCCAGATCATTGAGGATGAGACCGGCGTTATCGAGGTGACTGCGGAAGCGTTATGCAGTCTTGCGAGGATGGAGACTCGAGATCAGGGGATATCCGGAAAGGTCAATGTGGATTTCACAAGGAGACTTGGGAAGCCGGTGCTGCAGATCTGGTGCGATCTCAATCTCGGCGGTAATGGAGAGAACCCGGTTGAGCTTGGTGAAAAGCTGAAGAAAAAAATCGAGATCAGGCTGCGTGAAGATTTCAACCTGAAAGGGATTCGGGTAGCGGTGATCCATCAACCCCGGTCGAAAGCCGAGAGGTCAAAAACGAAGAAAGTGGCGTAGGAAAAAGCCCTGAATAATTAATATCGTGTGAATTAATCGTCCCGGTTCAGACCGGGATTTTTTCATCCATTCTACTGGACGAAAGTGCCTTTTAGCGGTAAAGTAGCTCTTTCAATCCGAAATAAACCACTGATAAAGGATGTTGATTTATGAAACTACTGAAAAAATTAACTGAATCCTTCGGACCGTCCGGTTTCGAGGATGAAACAAGAAAGATCGTCATCGAGGAGCTGAAACCCCTTTGCAGCAAAGTCTGGACCAACACGATGGGCAGTGTTGTCGGCCTGAAAAAGGGGAAAGGGAAGAAGGATCAGAAGAAGAAAATCATGGTTGCCGGTCATATGGATGAGATCGGCTTTGTGGTTACGCATGTCGATGAGAAGACCGGCTTTATCAGGTTTACACCGGTCGGTGGGTTCGATCCAAAGACCCTTGTCTGTCAGAGGGTTATGGTTCTTGGGAAAGGGAAGCACAAGCTGTTCGGTCTTTTGAATGTCGCGGGAAGACCCATCCATGTGCAGACCCCGGAGGAACAAAAAAAGCCACTTGCGCTTACCGATTTCTATGTCGACCTGGGGCTTTCCGGGAAGGAAGCTGCGAAAAAGGTTGAGATTGGCGACCCGATAGCGTGGCGTCGTGATTTGATGGTCATGGGCGATTATGTGAACTGCAAGGCGATGGATGACCGTGTCGGCATTTATGTCATGATCGAAGCATTGAAAAAGACAAAGGGCAACACTCATGACATCTACACGGTCGGCACGGTGCAGGAGGAAGTCGGGCTTCGTGGAGCGACCACGACCGCGTTTGAGATTCAGCCGGATATCGGGATCGCGCTCGACATAACACTTGCGATGGATACACCCGGATCCGAGCCGCACTCAAGAATTACCGAGCTTGGCAAGGGCATCACTATCGGAATCATGAACGGCGCGGTGATCTCCGACAGGAAACTGGTCAAGGAAATGCGGAAGATCGCCGACAGTAAGAAGATCCCGTACCAGCTTGAAATTCTTCCGCGCGGAGGCACCGATGCCGGCGCGATGCAGAGAACCGGTCCGGGCGCGAGGGCGATGACGATGTCGGTTCCCACGAGGTATGTCCATTCGGTGAATGAAACTGTCAGCATGAAAGACGTGAAGGCTGGAATTGACCTGCTCGCCGCGTATTTAAGCCAGTAAAATCAATACAAATAATTCAGTGTATCAGAGCCGCGACCGCGAGGGAGCGGTTTTTTTTTATCTGTGTTTAATATTTAGCTTATAATGGAATATAATCATATTCAGGACAGGGGGATATGGAGGCCGGTAATGCGTATAACAAACTCTAACTTCACCGTATTGGTAATCATGATCGCTCTGTTTCTGCTCGGATGTGTCAACTCAGCATCGCCTGTTATTCCTGGTATGGATTCATCCAGCACACGGAACCCGGTTGATATATCAGAGGAGAGCACGAAGGAGATTCTCTGGGGATTTTATGATGTATTTATTGAACCCGTCGATGGGTCGGTTGAGATCGTGCCTCTGCGTGGCGTGATGTTCGAGGCGAACGTGACAAAGTTCCTTCAGCCGCCGGCGGGTCCCGGCGATATGCTGTCGATTTTCATTCAGCCTGAGACCGATTTCCCCTCCGGTTACGTAGTTGTCAATGTCGGAATTCAGCATCCGTTTCCATCTACAAACCTGATGGGGTTCGACGTGATGGGGATTTTTATAGCCGCGGAAGGCGACCAGGTCGGTTCGTTCGATCCAACCCTCACATGGTCGTCCCACGATCAGGCGAGGCTTCTCAATGCGGATGGGTACACGCGATGGTGGAACCAGGCTGAGTTCACGTCGTACGATACGATTTTCGGATACACTGAGGGTGCCAAGGCTCCACATATTTTCAGTTCAACGAGCAAGCTGAATCCATTTAAATATTTCGCAAATGGCCTTGAACCGGATGATCCATGGGATTACTGGCATCTGATGGAGACAGATCGCGGGAGTTTCGATACTTTATCGCCGGGATATCTCGAACGGCGCTATGAAATCCAGTTTCCCGAAAAGAAATCACCCGACCTGCGTTTCAAGTATGGTATTACATCAAGCTATGTCCCGCCGTTTCCGGGATCCGCGCCGCCGGCAGGTTTCGATGATTTCCCCTTGACAGCAAATAGACCGGAGGCAGCCCAGATAGCGATAACTGATACCGGGAGTTCGGCGTTTTACTACAGCCCGACCCATTATGGCGGAGATCTGAGTTTCGAACTTGCCATCACTGACTGGCAGGGAGGCGGTACACTTACTGGAACGATGGGTGAATTCATGGGAATATACGCAGAATCGCCGACATTATTCGATGGTTCTTTCGATTTGATGGAATTCGGGGAGTATATGGGAGAACCATATAACGCCACATTTTTTATCTGGTGTTACCTGCCGGATGTCAATCCGACAACGGTAGCCCATCAGGAGTTGTTGATCACCGTTGTTAGCAAGTACCCGAACGATTATTCCGTGCAGCATCCGGGAGGTTCCGGATTCGATTATCCTGAGGGAGTACCCCTGGCAGCGTACAACATCTGGGATGTGCCGATCCAGGGCGATTAATTATTTCTGCTGCCGATCCAGGACATGTTGCTCGCGAATAATATTTTATTGATAAAATTTAATAATT
>CBDUUJ010000211.1:0-5562 GCA_965370205.1 uncultured bacterium | reverse complement strand
CCAGAAACCATGCGTCTTCCACCCACCCTAAAGGGTGGGGTACCGGAGTTTTTTTTACATATTTTCAATAGTCCATGCATGCCTGCAGAATTGAAAAATAATTAACAGGATTGGTCTGATAACAGGTGCATCCGATAAAGTGCATTAAAAAAGCCCCGCCATTTTTCGGCGGGGCTGTTGAATCGGTTTAATCATGCACAGAAATGTGCATGTTACAAATTACCTCGCGAGGTTCACAACTTCCTGCAGGATTGTGTCCTGGGCGGTGATGACTCGCGAGTTCGCCTGGAAACCTCGCTGCGCGATAATCAGTTCGGTAAACTCGGTGGCCGCATCGACATTCGACTGCTCAAGCGACCCGCCGAGAATTTCGCCTGCGCCGCTTTCTCTTGGTGCCGAGAACCTGGCGAGTCCGGAGTTTCCGGTTGTTACCCAGCGGTTGTCTCCGCTCCTCTGCAGTCCCGCCGGATTGGAAAATACGGCAAGGGCGAGTTTGGCAAGCGGTTTGGTGAGGCCGTTTGAATAGACACCCTGAAGGGTTCCGGACGGATCGAACGCGAACGCCTGAAGGGTTCCCATCGGGTATCCATCCTGGCTCTCAGCCGCTGTTGTGCTTGAGGCGGAGAACTGCGTGACACCGTCTATCAGTGAACCGTTTCCGTTGAAGATCGGAAAGAGCTGAAGGGTTTCAGCGCCCATGGGCGTGAAGGTTATCGGAAGGGACGGATTGGTTGAAAGAATCATGCCGGTTTGACTGAACGAGACCACGCCGGTGTCATTGGTCAGAGTATACTGCGGTTCATCCGGCAATGTGGCGGTCCAGGTCCATTCATTCTCGTCTGTGTGCTGGAACGTAATTGTGAGCTGATGAGGTGTGCCCATCGTGTCATAGACATTGATGCTGGTCTGATGCTCGAAGGCATCGTAAGTGATTACCGTAGCCTGCCCTGGTGATATCGAATCCGCTGTGATTGTTACACCCGGAATCAGAGGCAGAGGCGGATTATCACCGAGGATCAGCATTTCAAGGTTACTGAGAGAACTCGCATAACCAAATGCCGTGGCATCGCTGAAAGTACGGTGCCATTCGACAAGACCATCATCGCTGACAAAATGATTGGTCGCGATAGCATCCTCGCCATTGTCCACAACATAATAAAGAGTGATGGGATCCTGTGTGCCGATGGAGCTGAGTCCGGTTGGATTGGCACCGGGGTTAACGATGATAATCTCATTAGCCCTGCCGGGAAGGTCGCTGGTCAGGGTTATCGTGCCGTTTGCGTTGGCGGTTGCAGAGATGAAGAAATTAGGATTGGATTGATTCTCCAGATTGATTGCGTCTGCGATCGCCTGTGCGTTCTGCGCCGAAGTATTGGACGCTGATGTCGGACCATAGGTGATGGATATGTCATCCGCCGGCGGTATTCCCACGCCTTTGATCACAATCGTGTCCGCGGCGAGCGCTCCGGCAGCTACCGGTACCGAACTGGTTCCGGTTGCCGCTACTGCTTCCGTGATCATGATTGTATGGCTGCCTGCAAGGCTGCTGTCCGCTACGGGAGTTGTAAAAGTACCGGCTGCAAGCCCGAGTTGCGTCAGATACGGAGCGTTACCTGCAATGATGATGTCATTGCCCTCGCCTCCGAAAAGATTCTGAAGTACAAGGTTGCCGTTGGTACCGACACGCGCGTAAACAGTCGCGGACTGTGTATTAATCGACTCCGCAATATGCGCGGCGATAACGGCCGGATTCACCGGGAATGTGAAACTACTGAAATCGAGAGCGATATTCTGGCCGTTCAGAGTGAAATCGCCTGGAACTGAATTGGCTATCGGACCGGGATTGGATTGCACCTGGATTCCTGTATAGTTTGCTATCGGAACAGCGATGCCGGTGGTAATCAGAAATCCTGTCGAACCCGGTGACTGCAGTTCAGCCGAGCCGAACGTGTGCGATGAGGAATCCAGATTCGATCTGTAATTCACTGATGTTGTTGCCCGACCTGGAAGTTTCTCACCAAAATTTACGGTGATATCACTCAGGGTTGTGGATGTATCGATTGAAATGCCGTCATCTGTGAGTTGTGTCCATCCCTGGATACGGTATCCATTCGATGTAATCAACGCGCCCTCAGCATCGAGGGAAAAATTCCCCGCGCGGGTATAAGAAAGCGATACAGCGTCGGAGACGATAAAAAATCCCTCGCCGTTGATCGCAAGGTCCGTCAGATTACCTGTTGTCTGAATGGATCCCTGCATCGAGATCACATCGATGGCTGCCAACTGAACGCCGACCCCGACCTGCATCGGATTGGTTCCGCCCCGACCGGCCTGCGGTGCTCCGCCGGCTCTCAGGGTCTGTGACAGGAGATCGCTGAATGCGACCCTGCTGGCTTTGTATCCGAATGTATTGAGGTTGGCGACATTGTTGGCTATTACGTCCAGCTTGACCTGCTGGGCTTTTAAGCCGCTGATTGCGGCATATAATGCGCTTCCTGGCATTAAATGTCCTCCCTTGGAGTTTTTAAATAATTCATAAGTACCTCGATCATGAATAAAATAGAGCCACTCCGGCGATGCAATAACGCATATCACCCCGACTAACCGGGATTGCCGGATTTCTTAATATCTTGCTGGGTGGACCGGCGCGTCGGGCCGATCCTGTGAGCGAGGCTCTCCTCAGAGAGGTCCGAACCTGTGCTCACTCACACGTCGTCTTATCCTGTAACTCGTACAAGGCGATTAGCACTGTCATGCGAATACCGCCGAATCGATATTGGTTATCAACGATTCCTCCATGCTCTCCCGATTCATCACGGTGACAACCGTCCGGTTGGTCACGCTGACAACAAGAGAGATTGCGCCTGCCAGTATCAAAGCGTTTCGGCTTCCCTTCTCAGCCGCCCGGTCGACGGCACCCTCGATCCGCTCAAGACCCTGTGGCGTGATCATAATTCCCCGCATCTCAAGACGCTTCTGTGCGTGACGCGAGAATGTCAGACCACTGGGTTTGATACGCGAATCAAGTTCCCGTTGAAATTCTCCCGGATCGGTTTCGGTACGCCGTGGACCTCTGATCCTGGTTGCGGTTCCGGGTCCTGCTTTCTCGGCAGTCGGAATCGGAGGAGGTGTTCCCGGATAAATGGGCAGTACTGCCATCAGGATTCACCCCCATCGGCAAGCTCCACCGATACGACCGTGCTCAGTTCAACCTCGCTTCCATCCGAAAGTTTCAGATAAACAGATCCGTTTAACGACATTACCTGTTCCACAACCCCCGCTACCGGAATCATACCTTCATTGGTCGGCACAAGGCAGATAACACCCTTGCCGATCAGTGTGGAGGCCTGCGTGAGCTGCTGGAACGACAGGAACTGTTCGAAACTTTCATTGAGGTTGATCGACTGCTCAAGATCCGAGAATGTCGCGAGCTGTGTCACGAAATCCTCATTCTTTATCGGGTCGAGCGGATCCTGATTGGCAAGCTGTTTTACAAGAAGTAACAGAAAATCATCCTTGCCAATATTCGTTGATGTATCGCGGGACGGAGTCTGGATTGCCTGCGAGTTAAGGAGATTTGCTATTTCGTATGCGAGCATAATCTGCTCCTTGGTGTTACTCATTAAAGGGCCTGTACCGTGAGATAACCACGATTCAGGCAAGTAGACTTATTGTCGAGCCTTCCGGGAGTCTTTCGACAACCGGGATTGACCCGTCTGTGCCGTCGGTGATCGATCCATCGTCAGGATCGATATCGGATTGCCCGTTTCCGGATAATCCCGCGTCCTGCTCACCAGAGCCATCCTCGGCGCCAAGCTGAAGATCGAGATATACATCAGCCTGGGCAAGAGTCAGCCCCTCGGCTTCGAGAGCCTCGGTGAGTCTGGAAATTCCTGCTTCGAGAGCCTCCCGTACCAACGGGCTTATTGTGTGGAATTCAGCTCTGACAACGCCATTTTTGGCGCTCTCAAGCCGCACAATCAGCTCGCCGAGTTCGGGTGGATGAAGCACGATCCTCGCATGACTGCTGCCGTTCGAGGCGATTCGCATGACCGCCTCGCGGACATCGGTCACCAGAAGTTCAGGATCGATCCGGAAATGGTTGATAGTTGCCTGGGGCGGAGCCGCCACTCGTCCCTGTTGAACCACGGGATCGGGAGTGACACCGTTACCCATCGGGGAGACCTCCATGGAGATTTCCATAGCAGGTCTTTGCACTTCATACAGAAATGCGCCCGTTCGGATGATTGCCTGCTGCGCAAGCGCTTCATCTTTCGCGCCATAGAACCACAGGTCCGGATTTGCCGCCCGTTCGGATACCTGCGCATTGAATCTGGGTTGCACAGGATTCCTCGGGGTTTCCCGGACTTCAGGCTGGACAGGTGCCCGCCTGACCGGGAGTTCCTTCGTCTCAGGCCGAAGAGCTGGTGAATTCCCTGAAGAGGGATTCAGCAGCCTGTTGATTTCCAGAACATCCGTCCATTCGGACATCGGTGCAGGGGAGACCTTCGGTGATGGCGCAGTGGATTCAATTAAATTCATCAAATCCATCCTGACTTCACTGCCTGTCGAACCTGTAACACCTGAGGGTTCGACCGCCCGTTCCGGGAGTCCCGGAAGATGCAGATCGGGAGGATCGGAAATCTGCCTGGAATTCCCGCTTACGGGAAGTTCCTCAGGCGTTTTGCCGATCATGGCAACAGGTTCGTCAACGACAGTGATTACCCCGCCGAGATCGATAGTCGATTTGTCGGCTATAAGGATTGATCCCGTCGCAATCGCCTGCCCGGGAAGTACCGGACCGGTGACTTCTCCGCTACCCGGCTCCAGTACGGAAATTCCCGGCAATGGTTGCCCGGTTTGCACCGAAATGGATTTCAGATAGGACTGGAGAATCGATTCGGTCGGGTTTCCGGCAGGGGAACCGCCGGTATCCACAGGCTGGGACACCTCAGAAGGCTGTTCCACAGCCGTCCCGGCGGCAGAAAGGTCATCCTGGTTCTCAACGGGTTTATCCCCTGGGACATCTTTACTGTCCCCGGCGGACATATCCGGAGAATCGGTCGGGGGGTGCGGATCGCGCTCGGGTTTGCCTGCATCCGATGATCTTTGCGATTTTTCCTCAACATGCGCAAGCACATTTTTGAAAGACTCGCTCTTTCCATCATGAGGCGGCGATGCGCGATCCGTTCCGGAGGGCAGATTGGTGTTCTCTACCCCTTTGATCTCCATGGCGAGATCGAGTCCGGCCATGGAGAGATTAATTTCCGGCATAAGTTTTTTCACCTCCTTTCATATGCAGAATAGTGACGCATACGCAAGCGCCACTGCCGCATTTTGAGATGCGACAATAGAACTTATCGACTGTCTTTAAGATTTATAAAGGGGTGGATATAAAAAAAAATGGTTCTTCTCCCAGGACCGGGAAGAACCTGCAGCAGAAAAAACAACCAGCACGGGGCTGTTGAAAAAGTGGAAAAATAACCCGGTACCCCACCCTTTAGAGCCTGTCTCAGAATAGCGTTTTTAACTGTAGCGCGGACGTCCCGTCGGCTGTCTTGT
>CBDUUJ010000210.1:0-5566 GCA_965370205.1 uncultured bacterium | reverse complement strand
TGTTCATGGAGAAACATCACAATGGTTTCCCGGTACTTGATAAAAATGGCAGACTTGTGGGTGTTGTGACACTTAATGATTACTACAGCTCATCCAATATGCCGCCGTTCGCACCGGTCGACCGTTTCTGCTCGCATAATCTCCTGACTGCAACCCCGGGTGACGATCTCAGTTCCGCTTACAAAAAAATGCGGATACGCGACATCGGACGCCTGCCGGTGGTTTCCGAGCATGATCCGACGGAGCTGATTGGAATAATAACCCGGTCCGATATTCTCAAGGCCTATGAAATGGCGCTGAGACGTATGCAATCCGACGATACCGAGATGGACATGGTGACCGAGGAATAGGAACCAATAACGCTTGATTTTTTAACCATTGCCGGGGACAATCGAAATTTAGATTATGCCAGAACCAGCCACCCAATCAATTAGCACAAAGCGCCTTCGTATCGACTGGTGGCTTGTCGCGGTTATTCTGCTGCCCGCTCTATATTTCCTGCCGGAGCTTCTGGGCTATAGCGTTTTTGCGGGAATAGATACATCCCGCCTTAACATGCCCTTCCGATTTTTCGACCGCGAGGCGTTCGCGGCGGGAACGCTTCCTCTCTGGAACCCGTATATGTACGCCGGATTTCCCCATCTCGCCGAGAGTGAGTCGGGTGTTTTCTATCCGGGAAATATTTTCATCCACTTGCCGGGCGACTTTTATCACTGGTACTCAATCGAAGTGATCGCGCATTTCATGATCGCCGCGGCGGGATTCTACACGTGGATGAAAATCCGGGGGCATTCCAGAATCGCATCCGCGTTTCTCGCGGCGACATATTCAACGACACCGTTCCTGATCTTTCACATAACCGCGTTCGGGCTGTTTACGTCGATAGTATGGCTCCCGTGGTATCTCGTGATTTTCGATCTCGGATTGAAAAGCAGACATCCCGTGCGAACCGGACTGTGGCTTGCGCTGTTCCTGGGGATAATGCTGATGTCGGGAAGCGTGCAGGCCGTGTTCCTTGGATTCAGCGCGCTTCTTCTTTATGGATTTGGAAAAATAATCGCGCAGCCGGACCGCGACGCAAGAAAATTAATGTTCCTGAGATGCGTCACGGTGTTGCTGCCGTCGGTGATAGCTCCCGTTATCGCTGCGATTCAAATCCTCCCGACTATGGAACTGACAGCATTTTCCGAACGCGCCGCAAACGACAGCCTCGACTTTTTCAATATCGGAACATGGCTCAGTTTGCCACGGTTGATTTCGCTTGTTGTTTTTCCCGCGCTCGACAATCCCGCCGATATCCAGGACTACGGAAGCTCGCTGTGTTTTCTCGGCGCAGTGCCGTTTATTCTGCTTATCTCCGGTCTGACATTATGGAAAACCAGAGGACGGGAATATTTTCCGCTCGTTCTTGCCGGGGTTATCACGCTTCTTCTCGGATTCGGGAGAAATCTGCCGGGCTACGATTACCTTGTCGAGATACCGCCGTTCTCGATGTTCCGATACCCCGGACGGATGGCGCATATTGCGTTGACCTTCTTTCTTCCGCTTGCCGGACCGGTTATCGATATTGTCCTTGCTAAAAGCAGGGAAGAAAATAACGGAAAAAATCAGAAATGGTGGACCGGATTCCTCGCAGGCTCTGTAGTGGTGTTGTTGATCGGGATCGCGGGAATGTTCATGCCGGGAACGATAAAAATCGGAGCTGCGCCCGCGTTCTTTTTCGGCGTGCTTGCGCTGCTTCTTTCGTTTGCGTTCCGGCCCGGTGACGATAAATCGAAAAGTAAAAATCTGACCACGGTCGCTGTTATCATGCTTCTCGGATTCAGTCTCGCGGCTCAGATTTTAATCACCTATCCGTTTTCAATAGCGATGGTGCAGGATCGTGGGAAGTTCGATTAGTCGCTTGCGTTTTTACATGTCATAAAAAATGAAGTCCCGACCGACCAGGAGTTCCCGCGAATTCTCATGCCCGGAAGCCATTACCTGATGGACCCGAACGCGATGGATCGTCTTGGTTTTATCGCGCAGAAAGATATCTGGGATAACATGTCCGGGAACGCTTCGGGATTAATGGGAGTCACAGCATTAAGAGGGCTTACTCCACTGAATCAAAACAACTGGAAGCTGGTTCTTCGCGACACTCTCCAATCCCGCATGGATACTGTGCTTGCGAGAGCGAAAGAATTCGGCGAACCGAAAATCCCCGATGACATCTCGCTGCGAATTATCAGAATGTTAGGAACCGATTACCTTCTCCTTGAGGGTGACGACTGGGAAGTTCCGGGCTATGAATTATGGCGAACCGATCTCGCGCTTCCGTATCATGACGGATTATGCGCGTATCGCGCGGAGAACGGATGGGTTCCGGACGCATGGTTTGTTGAGGAGATATCCGATTGTGATGAAATTGAATTTGCCGGATTCATTAGGTGGTTGGGAACGGAAAATCTTGATGTCGGGCTGGTGGCTATAAGAAAAATTATTCATGTAGAAACTCCATCCTGGTTGTATGAGGGAAGAGGAGTTATTACTACGAGGACAATCGGTCCCAGCATAGTGAAGATAGGAAACATATTAGCTCGTGAGGAAGGAAACAACTGGGTGAAGTATAAAGTTGCCGTTGAAGGAACTGTAGGAGGATTTCTCGTTACCGGGCAGAATTATTATCCTGGATGGAATGTCTACATTGATGGAGAATACAACTCCCACAATTATTCTAAAACTAACTTACTGATGAGCGGAGTTTATGTGCCACCTGGAGAACATATTGTTGAGCTTCGCTACCAACCCAATTCTGTACTTATCGGAGCGTTTACATCTCTCTCAGGTCTTATTATCTGGGCGATTCTGATGGGCTTAGTCATCTGGATTCACAGACGCGATAAAACATCCATCGTTCCACAAACAGAAAAAAATGGACCAGGCGACACGGAAAGCTGAATTGAAGCGGCTCCTTTGGCCGACACTTCTCCCGCTTGTCTTTTTCTGGCGAGAGATTCTCGGTCTCAATGTCTTCGCGGGATTCGACTTCACCCACCTCATCCTTCCATTCCAGCAGTTCGCAAGGGATTCGCTTTATGCCGGACATCTCCCGCACTGGAATCCGTATCTCTTCGCAGGATTTCCGCAGCTCGCCGAGGGTGAAGGCGGCATTTTCTATCCGGGGAATCTGCTTCTCTGGCTTCCCGGCGATCAGTCGGTGCTGCTTTCGTGGACAGTCGTACTTCATCTGATCCTGACCGGCTGCCTGATGTACGCGTTTCTTCGCAACCGTGGAGCGTCCGGAACAACGTCCGCATGGCTCGCGATTTTCTATCAATTTCTGCCCGGACTTCTTCTTCGCGCCGAGACATTCGGACTGTTCGAGGCGGTCTGCTGGCTTCCCGGACTACTCTGGGCGCTTGAACGGTCTGTTCTGGAAGGAATAAACAATCGAAAATCCATATGGTTTTTATGGACGCTGATGGCATCTGGCATGGTCGCGATGATGCTGCTCGCGGGATCATCGCAGATCGCGTTCTACGGAATGCTCGGAGGATTTTTCTACCTGTGCGGACTTGCGTCAATGGGTCCGAAACCGTGGTCGCGAGCGGGATGGGGAGGCGCAACACTTTTACTGACAGCGATATTCGCGGCGGTCCTTGCGGCGATCCAGACTGTCCCGACATCGATTTTTGCGGAGTTGTCCTATCGCGTTCAGGAAGCGGATTACAGCTATTACCGAATCGGAACGTGGCTGAATTTCCCACGGCTTGCGTCACTGTTTATGTTCCCGGCGGTGAGATTGCCGGATGAACTTCTCGATTACATAAGCTCGCTCGGCTATATCGGACTGTTTCCGTTCATACTGATATCGATCGCGCTCAGCCGTCACTCGCGGCACATGAACCCGATCCTTCCCGCGTTCATACTCATGTTTTTCGGAGTGATTCTGTCGTTCGGATTGAATCTTGTAATTAACCAGGACCTGATCACGTTCCCCGGATTCTCACTGTTCCGCGCGCTCGGCAGGATGATCCTTCCCACGGTTATCGCGTTTTTCGCACTCGCAGCGGTCGGACTCGATCAGCTTTTTGAATTCAGCCGTGATGACAGGAACCGGATAGAGATTCAATTTGGGATTCTGGGAGCGTTGGTTGTCGCAATTGCGCTCCTGATCTGGTTCCTGATCCATGAGGGTTTTCCGATCACCGGATTTGAGGTCATTGGAATTACTGCGCTTATTGTCGCATCGATCATCAGCCTTGCGGGTTTGATCGGATACATCGCAACGCGCAACAGAAAATGGCTGATCGGACTTTTATCCGCATGGCTGATTTTTCAGATTGTCTCGATGATCCCGCTCAAGTCAGCGATCACAATGACAAGGTCGTCTTTCAATGAAGCGATGAATCAATTATCAGTCGCTGAAAAAATCAGTTCTGATGATACAGTAACTCCGCCGCGTGTTCTTGTCGCGATTGAGCGCGATGTCTGGGACCCGCTTCTGGAAAGGCTTGCAGCGAATCCATTCTCCACCGGACAGGAGCTTCCGATTCCCGCTTTCGGTAATGAGTTTTCAATGGGAGAGTGTGGTGTTCTGAATGCGTACACTCCATTGGTTACCGAACATTGGCACACGGTGGCGCATGAATATGCCGCCTGTGGTCCGGTTCGGACTGATGAAGCGAGCAATCGTTTAAGAAATATTCTCGCGCTCACCAGAACGGATGCGGTCATCGCTCCCGGCAGTTACCACGGCGGTGATGGATTTGAGCCAATTGATACAAATCTTGATTGTGTTTTTCCACTTGGATGGCACATGCTGAAAGTACCGCATGAAGTTCCGTATGTGAACATTCCGCGTCTTGTCGAAGCGTGTTACGCTGTCGACTGGGAATGGTTCAAGCACAGGGTTGTTCAGGAAAATTATATTCCCGGTGAGGTTGTATGCCTGGATGTTTTTAATCATCGGGGACTGCCTGATACCGTCAGATTTGAATCAGCTAAAACGTACTATGAGGATGTCGAACAGCTTGATGAGGATGCTGAACAGCTTGATGAGGATATGGAAATTCCCAATGAGGATGTCGGTTTGATGTCTAATGTATGGGGAGTCATGGAGCTTGATACGGACAGCAACAGCGAAATCATCTCGGTTGAACGTGCGTATGATGGTCGCGGACATATATCAATTCGGGCACGTTCCGATTCTCCCTGCTGGGTGGTGATTCGGGAAAGTTACATGGACGGCTGGACCGCGACAGTGGATGGCTCACCAGCGATGATCATCGAAGCCGATTATCTTTTCATGGCTGTTCCGGTTACGGAGGGAGAACATGAGATCTTGCTGACCTACGAGACACCGGGATTTGTCGCGGGATTGTGGATATCGAGTATCAGTTGGATTATGTGGTTGGTTATATTAATTATTTTCGGTGTACGGTTAAGGAAATGTGAGGAGTAGCCCGGAAATCCATTTCCCGGACTACCTGGCTTACTCGTTTTCAGGTGCAGCACTCTCTGTTGTGTCTGCCTGATCTAAGGCATCGATAGGATTTGATTTAAGATTTAACAAATCAGTTAA
>CBDUUJ010000209.1:0-5572 GCA_965370205.1 uncultured bacterium | reverse complement strand
TGTAGTGATCTTTGGGGATTCAGGGGCAAACTCGCGTATCAGGTGGTCGAAGATCTGACGGGCGGATAGTCTAATATCCTCACGGGTTGGGGGAGCAATGTCCCTGCTCAATGCACTCTCGTCTGTTTCGTCCTGGATGGTCTCTTCTACAGCATGCTCCATTTCGGGTGCTATAAAGATCAGAGGAGGTGACTTCTCAGGCACTACAAAAACAACGTTTGGGTGCAGCGTTAACCATTCAGGCAAAGATTCAACAGACCTTCTTTGGTGACAGAACCAGTAACAGTTCCAGGGGAGAGTCCTGTTTTCTAGCCGCCTTTGGAGCGCTGTCATGATGACATCTTTCTCCCAGCCTGCGTAGCCGATGACAAGTGGAGAGCGGTCAAAAAGGATTTTATCCAGCAGGAATAACATCGACTGAGTGGTGGTTTTTATTGGTTGCGCACGATCCTCAATCTCCTCGTTAACATTGCAACAGTCGTAGAACCAATATGTTCCATGGACATGGACCACCTGTATATCATTGAAGTCTTGATCGATCCTGTCAACGGTTTGAGGATGGTCACAAACAATATGCGGAATACCGAATAGCTGAAGAGCCTTGGACAAATGGTCGTCGAAGTTACTAGTAACAACTAGGTTAGTAAGGTTTTGCGCTGCTAGTAAATGGGCAAGTCGCAGATTGGCAGCAGATAATGGCTTTCCTTCCACCAGGCTACGCAGGTAGTTCTGCCGACTCTTTGTGTGCGGATAGGCGCTATAGAGCCAGTGAGAATATTGCTCCATCGGGTCATCACTGGAGAAGTCATCCTCACATCCCCTAAAAAATATTTTTTCATCATGACATTCATCAACTATCTCAGATGAAAGTGGGATAGACGGCGATGATATGCCTGCACCAATAATGAAGAAAAAAGGATGCCTTTCACCGGGGCATTCCTGTTGCGCCAGACTAATTTCAACAATGGCTTCTTCTAGATTAACTTGTTTTACCATTCTCTCACTGCTCGGATCTGATACCTCAAATTTTGTAATTGACCACCCTTTCTTTATATGTGCATATTAGCACGATGTTGAAGTTGGGTCTAGTGAATTACCATGAGATGAGGCGCCTGCGAATTCCGCTGACGCAATGATTTCAGGCGGCCGGAGGCTTGTGCAGGTTGGCTTCCAGCCGAACAAGCTTGTCGCCGTTTCAGCGCTCGACCAATACCACTCATCAGGAACATCAACCAACCCTCTCCTCACAGGATTATCATGAATGTAATTCACGAGCTTGATTATCTCATTTGTCGTGTAGTAATTCCGGAGGGGACACGAGCTTTTCGAGGCGAAAAGAGGTGTCCCCCCATTCGCCGCTTGTCACCGTCACCCGGTAACTTTGACAGCGTACATCAGAACCATGACCGTAAGGGAGTGGTTAGTCCCATAATGTAAATACTTCTAACCACCTCCCTGACGGTCGGGGTTCTGTTAAAACTGGAAATATAAGAACGGGCTGGATTCGGAGAGGTAGAGAATGCACAACGCTGTCAGGATTCCGAGTGCGATTGCCCACCATCGACGGGGTGAAGGCTTTTCCTCCCTCGCCTCTCCTCTTGTTAACCGCTGGTGGTATCTTACTCCCATTTGACTTCGACACTGACTGAACTGTCAATGCCCGGAACTGAGCCGGAATAGCTGAATGTGTCATCCGGGTTATTTGAAATTTCAATCTCAGGAAGTGATAACGAATCCCAGTGAACATCACTATCAATCGGAGTTCTTATTCTTTCAATACCGTTTTCATCGTAAAAAACCATCTCAAAGTGTAATGACCAGTCTGCATGAAGCTGGAGCTTGTAATTTTTGCCATCGAAGGTACCGGTGGCCGTGCATGTGTCCAGTCCCTGATACTGCCAATTCTCCAGAACACTTCGTCCATCCGGGACTTCAATATCAATGTTATAGTCGACAGTGGATTGTCCGGCCCCCTGACCGGTAACATTGCCGCTCGCATCTGTTGAAAGGAGAATGTTCATAGCACTTGTGAATGTAGTTGAGAACCATGGGGGCATCGTTGCCTGGTATAAAAGTTCGACTTCCAGTCCTGGAGGGCCGACACGGATACTGACTGAATCAGTAATTATCCTTGGTTCTTCTCCTAGTGTCGAGTAACTTATATGAGTACCTGTGATTGTTGCCAGACCTTCTTCAGTGCCGTGAAATGTGATTTTATAAGGTGATTCCATAACCCACTCATCACTTAAATTACCCACACCTTCGAGTTTGAAATCAACACGGCCATCATATGGTTGACCACCACAGGTTAAACGTTCGTAAACGTTTGTTTCATCCCCGACATCTATTCTGGTACTATCGGCTGCGAGGTGAATTTCCGCTTCTTCGCTGTACTTAATATAGGCACTGGTCTCAAGAGCATAGTAGTGCAACACCTCATTTTCATCAGCGTCTACTTCAGTGTATCTATATATAAAGGGAAATGTTAATAGAATAAGGTTATCAGTCATTTCACCAACCGTTCTTTCCAGGGTGATTACATCACTAAGAGTTTTGCCATTAGTCAACGTTCGATAATTCATACTAAATTCATATCCAACTAACCAAACACAATCACCCTTACCAGTATAATGAAAGGGTAATTCGGGATAGTTGCTCATAAATGTATTGGTAGCTCTTTCAAATGTTGCTTCCAAATCACCTGGAATCGCGCCATGTGCCCATGGATCAATTTTTATCATAGGACCGTGGTCTGCATCTACCCAACCTTGCCCCCATTCATCGTCCGGATTCTCAGATTCATCCTGCGCATAATATCCACCATGGTTTCCAGTGAAACAGAAGGGAAGCAGGAGCATAATACGGATTACGGTTAAGGTTACACGAGACATTTTGCACCTCTAAATTTGTTATTTTTGAATAATATATCAGGCAACACCCAGGGTCAATCCCATAAGAACCTTAATTTTAAAACTGGAAATACAAAAACGGGCTGGATTCGGAGAGGTAGAGAATGCACAACGCTGTCAGGATTCCGAGTGCGATTGCCCACCATCGACGGGGTTCAGCCTTCCTCTCCCTCACTAACTCCACCATGTTCGGCGCGAGCATCGACCACAGAATTGCAATCGCGATCAAAATTATCAGAATCGGTTCAACAGTGAATTTCTGAAACATATTTGGGAAGTCAAACATCTTTTTAAGGATTGTCCACGCGATCTGAATTGCAGATGGGGAGTCGGCGCTGAATTTATCCGTACCTGCAACAAAGAAAACCCATCCGATCGTGACAAGTATGTAAGTCCCGATCCTCGCCCAGATGATGTTTCGCGGAATCCATCTGACCGATTTCAGTACATGGTGCAATTGGAGCAGGACCGCATGGTACGCGCCCCAGACCATGAACGCCCAGTCCGCGCCGTGCCAGAGTCCGCCGAGAAGCATGGTGGCCGCGAGCGCGATATATCGATTGTTCCGCCCGCCGAGAGGAATGTAGAGATAATCCCGAAGCCACCTCGACAGGGTCATGTGCCAACGCCGCCAGAAATCGCTGATCGAGACCGCCTTGTACGGCGAATTGAAATTCCACGGGAATCTGAATCCAAGGAAATGCCCGAGGCCGATCGCCATGAGACTGTAGCCGGCGAAATCGAAAAATATCTGCATCGAATAGCCGAGCATCGCGATCCACGCCTCGAGCGGGACGAGGCTCTGGTAATTCGCGAACATGGGATCGATGTATTCCGCGATCCGGTCGGCGACGAGCACTTTCTTGATGAGTCCGGCGGTGAAATAGAAACTTCCCAGGTGGAGATTTTCGATTGACAGCTTTTTCGGAAGCGACCTGAGCGTGTCGCAGATTTCGCTGTAGCGCACGATTGGTCCCGCGATCAATTGAGGAAATAGAGAAACAAAAGCGGCGAATTCGATGATGTCCGTCGTCGGTTCAACCTTGCGGCGATAGACATCGATTGTGTAACTCATCGACTGGAACGTAAAGAAGGAGATACCGATCGGGAGAATGATGTTGAGGTCGGCGAAAAGAGCGTCACCGCCAAGCCTTTGTGAAATCCCGCTCGCGGTATCGGCGAAAAGCATCGCGTACTTGAAAAAGCCAAGCAGACCGAGGTTGGCGGCAAGCGACAGAATCAGCCACGCTTTTCGTTTCCGGGGATCTTCCAGCGCTCCGAGTTTCAGTCCGACCGTGTAATCGACAACGGTCGAGATCACGAGAAGTCCGCAGAATCGCCAGTCCCAATAGCCGTAGAAGATGTAACTTGCGAGGGTCAGCCAGAACCGTCGCGCGCGGTCATTTTTCAGAAGCCAGAATCCACCGATGGCGATCGGCGCGAAAAGAAAGATGAATATGTAACTCGGAAATAACACGAGCTACTCATCCTCTCCCGAATTATCAGCATGAAAATCGGCAAGAAGGTCCCTCACCATGGCCTCCCCATTTTCAGGATCGATATGAATCTGATCGTGAAAACCTTCCGGATCGCCTGCGAAACTTGACACATCCGTATAATCGCGAAACGTCCCTCCTGCCCCGGAGACAGTATATTCAAGATACGCGGCTGTCTCAATAAAAAGATGTTCTGCGCCGATTTCGATTAATTTATCCAGCAGTTTCGGATGAGGCGGCGGCATGAAAACGTAGATTTGGATGTCGTTTTCATTGCATATGCGCAGGAACTCCTCCCAGTAAATTTTTCGTGCATCTGAAAGCCCGTCAAATTCGGAGAAGCGGAAATAGGTCTCCGGAAATCTCTCGATCGCTTTCTCAAGATGCGTTTCAGGATCATCGCTCCATCTTGCGGGGACACGTTCCTCGATGAAGCCGACCGGGAACCCGTCCGTACGCCAGATCATCCAGTCGCCCACCTCACGTCCCGCAGCCTTGCGCCTGAGGACATAGATTGACGATCTCGTCTGCTCAAATGTGAAGAGACGTTTTATTTTCTCAATGAAAGCGGTCAACTCGGATTCATCTAAAAAATAGCGTGTATATTCGCGGCTCAACTGCGCCTGCGGATGAATTCTTTTCGTGGGATGAAAAACCTCCGGCTCGACACTGACAATGATCAGATCAATCGGCGCGTTGTACTCATCCAGAACCATTCTCAATACTGAATAGAGAATTTCCGATTCAGCTTCCGGAACTCCCCAGTTGAAACATTTTCGTCCTGTTATTTCGGTGACAACGTCCGGATCGATGCAGCCCACACGGGAACTTCCCATCACAAGCGCTCTGGGTAGAGGTTGATTTTTATCGAACAAGTCCCGGAAGTTTTGATAGCGATTAAAAACAAGCGTGGGGAAGAGATCGGTTCCATAAATACCAAATGGATCAACAACCAGATTAAGAGCGCCAACAAGAATCAGGCATGTCGCGCATGCGATGAATATTGTTTTCCATGTAGCCGGATTACACCATTTAAGCGATTGTCTGGACACCTGTATCAATAGTCCTTAAAAAATAATCCATCTATGCCGCCCACAAACTTGATGCTAATGTGGTCAATTTCCTGATAACCATCGGGTTTGTGGGTGTCTTTTTCCGGATGATTGA
>CBDUUJ010000208.1:0-5579 GCA_965370205.1 uncultured bacterium | reverse complement strand
ATATCGACGCCAGCCCGCATATCGAGTACTACAAGCAGATTCCCGCAGCGGTCAAGGAAATCCTGATCACCGCGCTGCAGAAGGACCCGTCCAAACGCTACACATCTCTCGTTGAATTCAAGGAGGCGGTCGCCTACGCGCTCGCCGCGGTCAGTTTCAGAAAAGCCCGACCTGAGGGAAGCCTGGTCGGCGAGGTTGTGGACGATCGATACGAGGTTCTTGAAGAACTTGGCGGCGGACAGTTCTCAAGCCTGTACAAAGCTCTGGAAAAAGGACGGGACAAGTTTGTAACCATCAAATTTTACGATGAGGAACTCTCTCAGGAGGATGAATTTATCCGCGCGATCAACAAAGACCTGTATCATCGCGCGCAGCTCAAGCATCCCCATGTCGTCGATCTCATCGCGCAGGGATGGCATAAGAATCAGTATTACATTGTCGAATCCTATGTCC
Source organism: uncultured bacterium (assembly GCA_965370205.1). GTDB lineage: Bacteria > JAJVIF01 > JAJVIF01 > JAPKYR01 > JAPKYR01 > CBDUUJ01. The sequence continues at coordinate 5,126 of CBDUUJ010000208.1, read as the reverse complement.
CCTCCTCTCTTACGGCGGTCCTGGAAGACCGGAAGAAACTCTCCCCCGAACAGGCTCTTCAGATAATCCGCAAGATTCTGGCGGTCCTCTCTTATCTCAGGACAAAGGGAATCCTGACCGCCCACGGAGCGCTCAAACCGGAACATATACTCATCAATCCGAGGGGCGAGGATGTTTTCATCCGGGATTTCCGGCTTCCCGAAACCGAAAAATTTATCCAGAAAACCTATGGCGTGCCGCCAACCGCATATGAATTCACACCTCCTGAAGTCTGGCTGGACGAGGAAGATGCCCCGGTGGACGAGCGGTCCGATATCTACACTCTGGGCAGCATTCTCTTCAACCTTGTGACCGGCGAACTCATCTTCAACGGTCTGCCGCAGGAGATAATGGATTCTCATATGAGCGTCGAGGCGCTTCCGAGAATCCAGGAGAAATTTGAGATTCCTCTCGTTTTCCATGACATCATGATCAAAATGCTGGAGAAGGAACCCGGCGAGCGGTATCAGACCTACGACGAACTGGCGGATGATATCGACCACCTTATCGGCGGCGCCGACAGCGGAATCAATATTCATCTGATCGATCAGGGCACGACGATCAAGGGGAAATACCGTCTCGATGACCGGCTCGCAAATATCGGCGGCGCTCACGGACCATCCCCCGAGAAGGACCTTGTGCTCTATTCCGGAACACATCTCGGAACCGACACTCCGGTCATGATGTGGTTCTATCGAATTCCCAAGAACCCAAAAATAGATGAGGCATGGACCGAACGTATGAACCAGGCGTCGGAATTCGACCATCCGGGACTTATCCGAGTTCTCGATCATGGCCGCGACAAGGGCGCGTACTTTTTCGTGAGCGAGCTGAGAACACACACATGCGCGGATTACATAGCAGAATATGGCCCGCTTCACGAATACAACGCAGTGGAGGCCGGACGGCAGATCGCGGAATCGCTTCAGTACCTGAGGGCATCGGGTTTCGACGTGTATGGCCGCCTGTCTCCTGAAAGTGTGTTCCTTGTATCGAAACCGCAGATCAAGACAAAGCTGTCAGGATTCGAGAGGGATGTCTTTTACGATTCACCCATGAAACTCAACCGGCTGGAATACCTTAGCCCGGAACAGATCACCGGTCTCGGGGACCTTACCGGGGCTGCCGATATATACGCCTGGGGACTGTTGATGTTTCACCTCATCACGGGCGAGGATCTCTTCCAGGGCGAGCCGCATGAGATATCCGGAATGCATGTGTACCAGGATCCCCGCGAACGGCTGGAAGCATCCAATATATCTCCCGACCTCAGGCGGATACTCGAACGCACTTTAAAGAAGGATTACACGTCCCGGTACTCAAGCTGGCAGGAATTAATCGAGGACCTGGACGACTACCAGGCAAGCGCCGCGGCGGCTGAGATCGAGGAGGCCATCCTGTCATTTATTCCGGGGAACTCAAGTTACCTCTCCCTGATTTCGACGGAAGAGGCAGTTCCGACGGATGAAGAAATCAGAACGATATTCACCATGCGCTATCCACCGTCCAACGTCGGGATACGGGGATCGTTCGGAGTGGCGTCCGGCATCAGCACCCAGTTGGATGAAGCCCTGAGATGCGGCGACATGGCGCTCAGGGAAGCTGAAAATGTTTTTTCATACTCATCCCTGAGCCGGCTGGATATTCTCGAAGACCCAAATCAGCTGGCCGTGTCTGCGATGCAGCGCGCAAACGGTGTGGTCAACCAGGAGGCTTTCAGGCTGAACAAGATCGGATCGATCGGGGGGGAAATGCTTATCGCATCGATCAGCGAGAACCGCCTGTTCCTTGCCAGGGTCGGCATGTGTTTCGCGTACCTTATTCGCGGCTCAACAATACGGACATTCATGAAACGCGCCGATGAGAGACGGATGCTCGGACGGGACCTGACTGTCCAGGTGGAAACCGCGGAGAGGCATCTGAGGCCGGGCGATGTCCTCATTCTCGGCACATCCAATCTTGGACGGGTGCTCTCCGACGTGGAAATTCGCAACAGTGTCATGAGCACGATCGATGCACAGGAGGCGTGCGAGCGAATTATTTCGCTGGCAAGCTCGCGCTACAAGGGTACCGGGGCTGCCATCAAGGAGGGAATGAGTTGTATCGTGGTGCAGTTCGGGGAAGTCACCGAATCGCAATACACAACACCCGGACGGTTCTCCGCCGCTCCTGTGATTCACCACTACGTAACCAAGGGCACCACTTATCTTGAGGAGGGCATGTACGACAAGGCGATCGCGGAACTTCAGAAGGGTCTGGAAATCAAGCCGGATAATTTCTCGGTTAATTTCCAGCTCGCGCTTGCTTACAAGGAGAAAGGGCAGCTCGAAATGGCGCTGAAGCACTGCCGTAAAGCGCTCAATATGTTCCCCGGATTCGCCGAGGGGCATGCCAGAATGGGAGATATCCTTTACGAGCGGGGCAACAGGGACAAGGCGCGTGAGGAGTACGAGCTCGCGGTCGCGACAGCCCCCAATTCGGCGGAGGCGCATAACGCGCTCGGCGGCTACTATTTCCGGGAAGCGCTCTACACCCAGGCGGTACGGGAGTTCCGCAAGGCTCTCGACTGCGACCCGTCAAACAAGCAGGCGGAAGCCAATCTTGAGATGGCTCTCTCACGGGCGAAAAGCATCAGCGGGGCGGTCGCGGAGTCGGCGAGCAAGGTCAAGCACGGTATCCGCCGTCCGTTCACGCAAAGCCGCGAACTAAAGGGCAAGAAAAAGAAAAGGAAGAAGTAGGCATAGTTTTTATAAATTAATCTTCTTTCTGGTGCGCCGGCTGGAAAGCCGGCATCTGTTAAATGAATGCCGCCTGGCAAAGCGGCACACCAGTTAAATATCCCACATTTTTTCTCTTTACATCTCCTTTAATGCGATAACCTCCCCGACTTAATCAGATACTAATCTGGAGGGTGGCAATTTGGTTTGCCAGGGGATTTATCCATATGGTTGATGAGAAGAAAATGCTGTCGCGATATCTCGCGGAGACCCACAACATGGTGCTTGTATGCGATCCTGAAAGAAAGATCACATACATCAATGCCGCCACCAGCAGGGCGCTGGGAGCTTCCGAGAGGCGAATCATCGGCCAGGATATCCTGAGCGGAGTGGAGGAATTTTCGCGATCACTGGTGGAGGGCCTTTTTCAGCAGACCCTCAACAATCTCGAATGGCACGGCGAACTTCTTCTGCAGCGTCCCGACGGGCATATCTTCCCGGCCTATGTCTCCGCCAGTCCTATCGAGAACGAATCAGGGGATATCGAGAGAGTCCTTGTAATCGCTCACGATATCACCCAGCGTAAAAAACTCGAGGAGGAAATTCGCAAGAGAGCCGAGCTTGCGACACTCATCATCCGCACCGCGCCAATCGGGATTTTTACGCTCGACACCGACCGGAAATTCAAAGCGGTAAACCAGGCTTTTGCCAACATGATGGAATTGCAAAAACCCAACCGCCTGATGGATAAATCGTTCGACACAATCTCCGGCTCGATGAATCCCGAACTGGTAAAGGCTGTCGAAAACGGTTTATCGAATATTGAGAATCTGATTATCAATCAGCCGTTGAGGGAAGGCGGTCCGGACGATCTAATCGTCAACCTGACCGCTGTTCCGATGACAAATCTCAAGGGGAATGTCGAGGCTGTGCTCGTGCTCATCGAGGACAGGTCTGAGCTGGTTAAAGTGGAGGAACAGCTTCTCCAGGCGGACAAGCTGGCAAGCACGGGATTCCTCGCCGCCGGTATCGCTCACGAGATCAATAATCCGATCGCGGGAATTTATACGGTCATAGAAATGCTCGCGAAGCGGGTAAGGCGCGATGGCGGCAACGAGGAGCCTTACCAGAGGATCCTGACGAACATCGACCGTATCAAGACCATTATCAGACGGCTCCTGGATTTTGCTAACCCCTCCATGATCCAGCCCCAGAAATCCGATCTGAACTGGCTTGCGAAACAGGTCCTTGATTTCTTCAAATTCCACCCGATCTTCCGGAAGATCACGGTTGAATGGGACCTGAATGATGAGCTTCCGCATATCGTTGTCGATCCAAAACAGTTGCAGCAGATCTTTCATAATCTCGCGATGAACGCGGCACAGGCGATGAAGGACACCGGCGGCTCGCTTTACATTTCATCCCGCCTAGTTAAATCGCCGGATGAACGCGGAGATGATCTGATTGAATTCAAAATACACGATACGGGTCCCGGAATTCCGGATGAGAATCTGAAACGGATATTCGATCCGTTCTACACAACCAAACCCCCCGGAGAGGGAACGGGTCTGGGGCTGTCGGTGAGTTATGCGATCGCAAAGCATCACGGCGGCGAACTTACCGTATCAAACCATCCGGATGGCGGCGCGGAATTTATTCTCACAATCCCGGTCGTCACGGAATAAAAATAACCCGTATAAATAAAACCACCCCTGAAAAAAATTGACAAAATGGTTCAATTTCCATATGATTAATCGTTTGTGCCGCGCATAAACGGATTGGCGCAGTTCAGTTCAAGGAGTTGACATGGCAAGCAAACGAAGTCGTACAAGAAGAAAACGGGGACCCGGTCTCGTATCGACCCTGAGGGACCCGGACAAGATTCGAGTGGCATATATAATCGCCGGTTTCGCGCTGGTTTTCGGAGGCAGCCTCGGCTTCGGAGCCTCCCGCTGTGACAGCAACCAGCCCGGTGCCGGGCCCGGCGGTGTGCATGGCGATGTGATCGCCCAAATTGAGGACCATGAGATTACATGGACCGATTTTGTCCGCGACTACAACGCGGAACGTGCGCGTCAGGAAGCTGCAAGCTCCGCGGTTCTGCATCCGGAAGAATGGGAAGCGAACGTTAAATACTCAACGCTTCAGAAGATGCTGGACATGGAGTATTTCGACATAAGAGCCGGCGAAGCGGGCATAACGGTCTCCCCGGAACAGATAGATGAACAGATCGAGCAGTACCGCAGCCAGATAATGCCTCCCCAGGCCGAACCTGGTGAGCGGAGTATACTTCAGCGCATTGGCGACGCTCTCAGCTCGGCAAAAGAGGACAAGGCTTTTGAGATGCGCCTTAAGCAGTTCGATCCCACG
>CBDUUJ010000207.1:0-5588 GCA_965370205.1 uncultured bacterium | reverse complement strand
TATATACAGGATAATTAAATCACTTAAATTCCGGCGGCAGAGGATTATCGAGATCAATTTCCGCAGCTTGACCGTCGCCTGCATTTATGTTCTTTCCGGCTTTGTTCATGCGGGCGATCCGATGCTGCCTGTGTATATTGCATCTCTCGACTGCGAGAATGCACAGGCCATACCATGCAAAGGCGAACCATCCGGGCAGAGGCTGAATCGGGACATTGGCATATGGGATGTCTGCGAAATCGTGTGCGACGGACATAAGGGCGATAGCTAAATATTTGAGAATACCGTTCAGGAAAATGGAAATTACAGGACTTACAAATCCACCAAGCCCGCTTAACCCTCCAAGGTAGAGGATAATCTGCGCGATTGGAACGGCGAAAAGATTTGCGATGAAACCAGCGAGAGATATGCGTCCGATTGTGCAGGCCAGAACCGGGAGCACACCGATTTGCGCCGACAATGTAACGAGGGTCAAGTCGGTCAGAAGACGTATGAGCAACCGAAATGAGTAAACAGAGATTTCTTTCAGGGTCTTAAAAGGTTTAATCAGGCTCAGGCCGGGTTTTTGAAGGGGGATACGTATTGAAAATACGTCGAATAATGGCGGACCCAGATAGATAATTCCGAAACTTGCCCCGAATGACAGAAGAAAGCCCACGTCGCGCATGAGAAGGGGATTTATCAGAAGCCAGTACAGGCCTGCGGCGGACAGCGTCGCGAGTCCGAATGTCCGGCGACCGAACCCGATCGATAAAAGCAGGACACATCCCATGACAGCCGAGCGCAGGATCGATGGTTCACCTCCCAGAAGGCGCGCGAAACCTATCAGAGTGGCTCCAAGGAAAATAAGCAGGATCCACTTCGCGATTACCGGGAGCCGAATCCTTCCGAGAAGAAAAAATACCGGCATAAACAGGAGGCTCACCTGCGCACCGGATGCCACTATCAGATGAGAAAGGCCGGACTGGTAGAAATCTTTAGTCCAGTTCCCCCCGAGGCGACGACCTTTGCGTCCCAATGTAATCCCTGCCACCAGCTCGTCCTCGGGTTTACCCAGTCCCCATGAAAGGTGGCTTATAAGTAAATGGCGGAATCGATTCGATGCGTTTGATGAAGATGAGGGATCGCCGATCCGTGTGATTATTGCCTTGCCGTCCAGCGGTTCGATAATTGCCCGTATTCGGTAGCGAAGGAGGATCGGTGCATAAAAGCGTTCGGGATCGTGGATCAGCTTTCCATGAACCCGGTAATGCGATCCGGGAACCGCAATGAAATCCCGTCGAATTTTCGCAAGCACAAGACCACTCTCAAATGTCCAGTTTTCCTGAACCGCTGAACCGTCGAGCGTGAATCCCTCAGCCCTTATTTTTTCAATTGAGAGAGGCAGGAATCGTCCTTCGCGGGTTTCGAAAGTTTCCCCGGCCGCCCGTCCGGTGATTGTGCAACCGGAATCCACTGGAGGATTTATCAGGACTAACGGGTCGGGCCGGCTCGGAATATGGCTGATCCAGAAATTCCCAAGCAGGAAAGCGACAATGAATATAGAAACAAGTAAAAGCTTCGATGACCTGCGAAAAATAATAAGAGCGATAACCGATGCGGCGATAAAGAACAGATCGGGCCATGCGGAGCGGCTGGCAGCCAGGGGTGATCCTGAGAGGAGTCCGAGAAAGAAGGCGATGAAAATTACCGGCAGGCGCATTTTTCAGATTTCGGCACCGGATCTTTTGCCTGTATAACGTGCCGCGACCCGAAAAACCTACGGGTCGCGGCGAAAAAAAAGGGGAGGAGGGGGGAGATTTTTTTAATTGTCCGGTACTTCGGTTCCGGCCACATAGAGCATGAAAATATGCTCAGGGAAACCGTCCGGCATACCTGCAATCAGGCAGCCGTTTGAATCAAGGCAGATGCAGATTTCTCCGGTGGCGCCGTCGATTATGTCCACCGCAACCGTGCCTGAACCGGTCGGCCAGCCATATGCCCCGAGAATGTAATCGTCTGCGAGACCGTCCCGGCTGAAGTCGTATGATTTGTAGAAAAAGCATCCGGGCACGTAGTCTGTGCCGTTCATGTGATAGAAAGTCGACCTGGCGGACTCGCGGACCTGTGGATCGGACAGACCGTTCGCGCAGAGTAGCACATGGTCCGGATCGCCGAAACGCGGATCGGCTTTCATGATCGGGAACCATCGCATTTCCCATTCGTTGGTCGGTCGGTCAAGCTCAACCTGTCGTGTCGGCCTGCCCAGTCCGGAAAGAAGCCAGGTCATGTTGAATTGTCTTGAACGAAGATTGGGCGCATATGGATTGGCGGGATATGATTCAAGGAGTCCCGAGCTGATAAGAGGGTCGCTGCTTCCTGTTTTTCCTTCAACCGTTTCGAAACTGCCTCCGGTTATTCCCTCAGGGTAATACCCGTATATTTCATGATACTCATCAATTGCTTTTCGAACTGTAACCAGGCCTCTCGCGAGGGCAAGGTCATCAGCAGTGGTCGGGGACGGCGGGGGAATCGTTAACGGCGCGATAATGAGCATCGCTATGGTGGCGCTCGCGAGGTTTGCGACCGTCACTCCCTTGATGATCTGTTTCCATGGAGGCTTGATAAGCATCAGCCCGATCATCGGAGCCTCGATCAGAATGGCCATAAGTACCACGGGACCCGGAGGAATGATCGGCATGCCGTTTATCTTTGAAAATACAAGCATCACGAAGCCTAAAAAGCCTGTTATCGCATTTGCAAGAAGGCAGACGGAGAATATCTCCCACAGGAGCCTGCGGGTGACCAGGGTCAGGATTATCGTCTCGATGGAGAGTCCGATTATCAGTACGTACCAGACCGATCCGGTCACGATTCCGGTTTCCAGCAGTAATGGGTCTGCATGTGCGGGGGTGGCTGTGACAAGAAGAGTGAATATTGTCAACAGTGAAATATTAAATATGGACGCAGACCTGTTCAGGCGTTGAGCATTTTTTCGCTTTTTACTCATGATCTCCTCCGTTTTTACCAGGATCATTCTGTTTGTGACGACCCCGTTATCAGCGTCAACTAATTAAGCTGGATCAGGAATTATCGTGACGCCTGTCGGGAGGTGATTGTATGTTGCGAATTGTGCTCTAAACTATTATCCGTTTTCCTTTGCCTTTAATTATTGAAACAATGGATATTTCTGCAATGACGGTTCCATTTACCGGATTAAATACGTTTTTATGTCGGGAATTATCGAATAATGCCTTGAATTCAACCCGTTTTACGCTTATACACTCATTTATAGAGATGAAATTTATCTCATATAAGTTCGCTGTATTGAGATTTTCCAACAGGGAAAATAATCTCTGTTAAACCGAAACTGGTGCATATCGCGACATCGAGTGATTTCATCTGGAGCAGGAATGGACATTTTATTCTATCATTTTGAGAGGATCAGAGGAGCGATCCGATTCATGAAAATCAATCCGCTGACAATGACTTTTTTAATTCTGGTTCTGACATTATTTATCAGTATGGAATCAGCCGTCGCGCAGGAGAACGGCCCCCGTCCGGTTGACATGATCCTGACCGAGATGGGGGATATTCCCACTGTTGAAGCGATCCGCGAACTGTTCATCTATTGCAGTGAGTGGGACGAAAAGCACAGCGATGTGAAAGATGACAGCAAACAGGCGCTGATCGATTTGGGCATTGTAGTAGTCCCGACTCTGCTTGAGGGCTGGATCGGCTCGGTGGACCTCCGCAGGCGAATCGAACTGGATAACATCGTCGGGGAAATCGGGCATCCGTCGGCTGAATATATAATTCCATATCTTGAGGATGAAGATGCATACTCCCGGCGTCACGCGGCATATCTTCTTGGCGATACCGCGCATATCCAGTCGCTCGATGATCCTCTTGCGATCGGTCCATACGATGAAGATATTCCTGCAATAGAAACCCTGACAAATGCCCTGACAGTTGAAAATGACTGGCACGTGCTGACATCGATCATCGGTGCAATCGGAAAAATGCGCGACCTTGCGCAGATTGATCTGATCGCTTCCTATCTTAATGACGATGAACAGGCGATCAGGATGTCGGCTGTTATTGCTCTCGGAAGAATACCCGATCAGCTTGTGATTCCGCACATTATGGGAGCGTTCAGCGATCCTGTGATCAATGTCCGGCAGGCGGCGGTACTGGCTGTATCGACCGGGACAATGGGCAATCTTGCGTTTGAGGCGATCGTCGGGAATTCGATTTTATCGCCCGGCGGGATGGTTCCAAGACTCTGCGCGCTTGAATCGCTTGCACGATATCTCGATGTAATTGCGGTCAAACGTGATGAGCGGTCGGAGGAACAGCGGACAAGAGCGTTCGATGCGGCGGTGACCGTTATTGAAAATGCTGTTGAATATAATTTGTGGCAGGTGAGGGGATACGCGGTCGATGTGATTGGATACACGTATGACAATCGAGCCGGGAATTTCCTGGAGGAACTTGCGGTCGAGGAAAGGCATCCGTTTGTTGTTAACAAAATAAATAAGGCTCTTGAACGGCTTGCAACCGGTCAGCCGGTACCCGTTGAAAATGGTGGTGGTGAGTAAATGAGACTGAAAAATTTCCCATATGGATTTGCAATACATGGATTTATATTCGCTATTATTACAGGAGTATTATTGCTGCCGGCGGTTCCATACGCGGCGGAGGGTAATCCCTGGCCGCATCCGGCGCCACTGATGGATAAAGGTTCGCTGAACGATGATGAATTGACAATCCTCGATCTCGCGCTCGAATCGATCAACATGACCTGGGACGACATGGGTTTCCGCAAGGATTACGTTGACGATCCGTTCCGTCTGGATGTCGCGCAACGTGCGCTTGACGATCCATATTCGCTGGTTCTCTGGAACTATGAATGGGATGATTTTCTCCTTGAGCCGAGAACGGTATCGGGAATTCTCTATCGCGCCGCCGACGATCTTGACAGCGATGCTTACAGCACCGTCCCGCTTAGTCTGTCTCTTGCATACATCGGAAGGGGAGAGAGTTTCCCGATTTTTCCGGAAAGCTGGCGCGATGCCCTGTCCAGTCTCGATAAGGCTGTAGCGCTCGCCCAGGATCGTATGGAGACAATTATCCTGCCGAGTCTGACCGATGAGGATCGCGAATATCTTTCATGGTACCTCGTCTGTCATTTTTCCGAGGATGAAAATAACGACTGCCCTGAAACGGAGGCATACAATCCGCCGCAGGAATTCCTGGATGCTATCGAGCGTTACGATATCGATGCGCTTGCTGCGTCGGCGCGCGAGCTATCGACTGAAATCGATATCGCGGTTGATATTTTTCTAAATTCGATTTCGGATATAAATTTCGAACAGCCGTTCGCGGTTCAGGGAAAATCGGGAACGATTCTAATCGGCTCAGTCGGCGATGATATCTGGTACATGGACGAATGGCCGGTAGCGTCAATTATCATCGATCCCGGCGGAAATGACATCTACTACGGGCAGGTTGCGGTCGCGGGAAATCTGAAAGATGAACAAAACGAGCTTGCGGTTGTGGCTATCGATCTCGACGGCGACGACTGCTATCTCTCGGATGGAAAAAGG
>CBDUUJ010000206.1:0-5594 GCA_965370205.1 uncultured bacterium | reverse complement strand
TGAAGAAGTCGGCGACTGGATGGTCCTCGAACCCGTCCCCGATTTCCGGGATTACTTCCTCGACGCCCACATCAATCTGGAGCAATTACTGGAAAATGCAGCATCCACTTCAGGAGTGGAGTAAGAAGGATTTAAATTTTCGAAATATTAAAAAAGCCGCTGATTAATGCGGCTTTTTTTTGCCTCATCGCATTTCGGTGTGAAGGATATCAACGAAGAGGATATTAACGAAGAGGATATTAACGAAGAGGATATTCCACAGTGTCGCCCACAAGCGAGTCTTCGAGCTTGTGGGTGCCTGATCTTATGGTGACTCTTACTCCTCTTAACTCCTAATAATGACCGGGACAAAAGAGGTCAATCTACCTCATCGGCCTGTACAACCCCACCACGACCCCATTGATCTGCAACTGTCTCGGATCCTTAATCTCGATATCATCGTACAGCTCGTTCTCCGGATGAAGTATGATTTTCTTTCCATCCCTGATGAACCGCTTCAATGTCGCCTCGCTCTCGATTCCCTCGATAAGCGCGACCACAATCTCGTTGTTCCGCGCGGTCTGCTGACGGCGCACAATCACGATGTCGCCGGAGTAAATTCCCGCGTCCTCCATGCTGTCGCCGTTGACCTTCAGCGCGAAATGCTCCTCGCCCGACAGATAATCGCCGCTGATCACAAAACGCTCGTCGCTTGTCGTAATCGCGGCATCCGGTTCACCCGCCGCGATCCGTCCGACCAGCGGTATCGCACGGATGTCTTCCTTCATCAATTCCTTTTGAAACTTGATATGTTCCAGTCCGGGCGGATATTCCTTGATTGTAATCCCGCGCGCGTTCTTTTCCTCCCTGTCTATCCAGCCCTTCCTCTCAAGCGCGAGAAGGTGATCGTACGCGCCCTTGACCGTGAAACCGAAAAAATCTGCGACATCGCGGATCGTCGGTGGCCGCTCATGGTCCTGGATGTACTCGATGACGAACCTGAGAATCTGCTCCTGACGTGCGGTAAGTTTCTTTGCAACCATTCAATCCTCCATTTGGAAATGAATCGACATGCGATGCTCAACTTTTATATACTATACCAAATTAAAGCGGAACTTCAAAGGGGATAAATCAAATTTCGAAAATTAATATCAGACCCGTTTACCGGCGTTTATTTTACTTCGGAATGTTAGACCAATCCTACTAAATAAAATATTTTCATGTCCGGGGACATTTATATCATTTCGGAATATTACTCATCAGGTAATCGAGCATCTTATCCGCGACGATCCATCGTATGTGAAGCTGTTTCCCCCTGAATTTTTCAACCGATTTGCTCCCGTCCCGCGCCTGTTTATATCCAAACAGCGCGACCCCATCCGCTCCCTTTCCCGGTTGCCTCTCATCCAGCATCGACACAAACTCATCTGTGATCGGCATCCCCTCCCCCTGCGCGAAAAAAATATTCTCGCACAAAAAACAGCAGTCGCGTCTGAACACTTTACGGCTCATCGAAATATCGCTCAGCATAAGCTCACTTTCGGAAATCGAGAACATACCCCTGTCGCGCGGATCGACGACATCCTTCACCCACTCCGGAATCCCGTCGCGATCCAACTTGCTGTGTAATCCGGATCGATGCCGATAGCCCGACAAATTCCCGACCAGCTCCTGCGGCTCGACATGAAGCGGCGACATATTCACATCGGGATCTTTTTTCGTCCTGATATCCCTCAACGATTCAAATTCCGGATCGTCGAGCAGCCTGTGCGCGACCCAGAAAGTCATGACCCTCTCGATCCGCCCGATCCAGAGAATTTTCCTGACCGGGTCTTTCGGAAGCTCGTTCACTCCGACGACATAGATATCCATCTCCGGAACCACATCATTTTGTCCATGCGTGAAGAACCTGTCGCGAAACTCCTTCCGGAACGACACCTGATCCGGTCCGAAAAAAATGTGCGAGTCGCTGACCCGAAACGGTACCACGCTCTCAACTTCATCAGGATTTTTATTGCCAGTCACAACATACAGAAAAATTTCAGTTCGACTCATATTATTAATTATCCTTCTCTGATTAACTTCACAACCGCGCAATCATAACACAATCCATCGGGAGCAATATACACTCATTCCAACACTATGCCGCACAAATTCCTGTGCATGATTTTCAGTAATATGCACATTCCTGTGCATGAATTTCAGTAACACCTTTTCCGGGGACACCTTTTCCGGGGACACCTTTTCCGGGGACACCTCATTTCGTCCTCGAAATGCAGGTGTCCCCTCTGATTCATGATTCAACCAATCGAATACCCCAGCGGCATCTGATTCCACGTCCTGCCGTCAAGTTCCCTGCCCGCTTTTTTCTTGTTCGTGCCGCCCCACTGCTTGAAGAAAAACGGCACCCCGACATCGATGCACTGGTCGCGGATTTCCGTCACCCACTCAGCCATCATCGGACGGGCGCGCGGTCCCGATTCGCCGCCGACAATCACCCAGTCGATCCCGCTCAAATCAAGATTCGGAATCGGCGCGATCAACGGTTCAATCGACAGAAATTTAATCGCCGCACCGGTTTCCCTGAGGTCATCGATCCGATAAGTGTAATCCGGATTCTCGATACTAATGCCCATCCAGATATTCTCCGGCCACGGAAGATTCGGGCTGAGCTGCCTCAACCGTCCCGACCGTTTCGTCAGCACCTGAAATCGATGCCGCTCCGCCCGCACCATGACATCGAAAACCCTCCGAATGAAACCCGCCGGAACCTTCCCATGAAAGAGATCGGACATCGAGTTCACAAAAATAATCTGCGGCTTCTTCCATTTCAAAGGCACTTCCAGCATATGCTCATGGACCTTAACCGCAAACCCGTTACGGTAATTCCGCTGCCCCATAAGCCTGAGACGTTTCGACATCCGCTCAGCGTAGCAGTTCTTACACCCGGGACTGATCTTCGTACAACCCGTAACCGGATTCCATGTCGAGGTGGTCCATTCGATTGTGGATAAGGTAGCCATAAATTGAATCTCTATTAATGAAAATGTTATCATAAATTTCTACTAAACAAAAATTGTACATGAAATTATGCGAGGATACAGAGGATGCAGGACTTTAAAAATGGACTATGGCCAATCAAACCTCACACTAAGGTTAAACTGAAAATTTTAAAGGCTTACTTAAGTGCTTGGTTTCCAATACTTCTCTCAAAAAATCAGGAGGTTGTTTATGTGGATGGTTTTGCGGGACCTGGCCAATACAAAGGAGGAGAGGACGGCTCTCCAATAGTTGCACTAAAAATCGCAGATGAAATCATTGCAGATACTTCCCGGCAAGCTCATTTCATTTTTATCGAAAGCAAACATCTGCACTGTGAGATTTTAGATCAGTTAATTAATAACCTTTCTTTCCGGGGAAATATTTCTTATGAAATCCATGAAGGACAATTTGAAGATGAAATCCAACCGTATATAGACAAATGGAAATCATTGGGAACCCAAAGATCACCCATTTTTTTATTCATTGATCCTTTTGGACCAACAGGAATCCAATTTTCGACTATAAGAGCGCTCCTTGAGTTTCAAAAAAGTGAGCTTTTCATTAACTTCGATAATGATGGTGCAGATAGGCTTCTTGCATCTGAAATCAATAAATCGCGCCAGCATGTTGTAAGTTTGATGGGTACAGAGGATGTTTTAGTGATTAGGAGCCACGGACAAGAAGGAATCAATGCGCTTCGAAGTATATACCATCAACAGCTTAGGACAATTGCAGAATATGTGCGCTTTTTCCAAATGCGGGATAAAAATCACAACCCAATTTATGATCTATTCTTTGCTACAAACCATCCTTTGGGATTCCTTAAAATGAAAGAAGCTATGTGGAAAGTTGATCCTGAAGGCACATTTTCATTCTCAGATGCAAATGACCCTAACCAATTGACCATATTTGAGGAAGATCACACACAAAGAGTAGCGGAGATTCTTAGGTCAGAGTTTAAGGGAAAAGCGAAAGTCACCGGTAGGCAGATAAGAGAATTCGTTGAATTCAAGACTTTTTACCTTGGGAGACACAAGACTGCGGCCTTAAGGTGGCTTGAAAAACAGGAATTCATCATCGTCGATCAATTAAAAATTGACCGGAAAACAAAGCGGAGGTCGGGTTATTTCACTGATGATTCATTTATTACTTTTATTTAACCTTGGCTTCTTTCTTCGCCCGCTTGCCGGGTCCCGCGAACGATCCCCGTCAGCCTTCCCCCCCGACCATCCTTATCCCCGTCTCAACAATTCCGAAATCCCTCCCACTCCCCGCATTTCCAAACATTACCACCCCTCCCGGTGCCATTTCTGGATGATTTGGGTTATTATTAGTGTAACAAAACCTTTGTGATGCGTGAATGAGTGGCAAGAAAAGCATAATCAAATTAATCGAAGAAAATCGCGACGAAATTCTCCGCATCGCAAAAAAACACGGCGCGTCCAATGTGCGGATCTTCGGCTCCGTCGCCCGCGGTGAAGATGGTCCGGACACCCTCTCCAATCTTCGTCCGCTTCAATGGCAGAATAATGTAGACAAGAGCGATGGCAGACTGAGATGCAATGTCACCGCCTCGGGCAAAGACAATGTCCAGAGATAGGGCTGTCAACCATCAACCCCGCTGTATTGCGAATCCACGGAGTTTCATAGTTCGGCAGTTCTTTTACCGTGAGATTTGATATATATAAGATTTATACCACGCAAGTGAGATGCCGGGGTTCGAGACTAGATCTGGAATTTAAAATCATTTTAAAGTGGACAATTAGCCTTAATCGTGCGAAAATATTGTAGAAGCATTTATTAACCCTTCAAATTTATGACCGTAGAATCAAAGGCATTTGTAAGATGGCTAGAAAGATTCCTAAAGACCGTAGATTGACGCTCCGCTTCGATGGTCCTCTTGCAAGAGAGGGGAAGGTTCCTGTTGAGATTCTTGCATTAAAACTGAAATCTGCACAAAGGCTTCTAAACAGCGTGGGGTCTGCGATCGCTGGTGGTGGAAGTACTGGCAAATATAAGGATTTAGTGAGCAGAGCCTGCCGTCTTGACTTCGTTATTTCCAGAAAAAAATGTCTTGAAGTAGTTATGGAAATACCTCCTTTTGAAGAATTATACGAGGAGGATGATATCGGACTCCAAGCATTGGAGCAATTCTCTGGTACTCTCAAAGCGGCAAAGACGAAAAACCGAAAAAAGATCGAAAGTCTTTATCCTGACCGTGGACAACGAACTCGTGTACTAAGAGCTGCTTTCGAAATGTTTCCTGAAGAGGAATCGGACTACGAAGTTAGCGTGCAATCAAACGGTAAACTTCATGAATTGACGCCGGATATCGGACAATTCTTACTTGAAGTCTCGCAACCATCTGAACCTGATTACTTTAGTGAAAGCATACAGACATTGACTGGTATACTCTATTTGATTAGGGTTGAGAGGAGCCCTCAACAAATCGGGATTATCGTTAATAACAGGCTAATTACATGTTATTTCCCGCCGGAACTCGAGCCTTTGGTTAAAGATTTGATTCCTGGATCGCTTGTTGAGGTTGAAGGTAAAGTATCATTGAATGAATT
>CBDUUJ010000205.1:0-5623 GCA_965370205.1 uncultured bacterium | reverse complement strand
GCCCGCTCTGAACGGGTACTCCACCGGTCAGGCTGCCCCCTGTTGTCGACGGCGCAATCACGTCGGCTCCCCCGCCGCTGCATCCGAAAGTCAGCATCAGCAAAAATACCATACCGACCAAACCGATAATATTTTTCTTAATCATGTCAGCCTCCTGATTTATTATATCATCTATTTTATTCAGGCGTTAATAAACCCACAATCTCGCCGCCCGGACCGCCGTGACAGCCCATGCGCGAACGTGTGTTGGGATCATAATCGTCAGGATTGTTCGACGGCGCTCCGGTATCGTCCCAGTCAACAAAACTCGGATCGCCAAATCGCGCCGATGAAACAGCGGAGATATCGTACTGTTCGGTATCCGGATCGATGTAATCGGGATCGGAAAAGATACAGCCGACACCTTCATGTGCACTGCCTGCAGGGCAAGTGAAGAAAGGCGCGGCGACATCATAGATGTCCGTGTAATCGCACCACACATCGCCGGAGATCGCCTGCACACCACGGGCCATCTCGGTGGGCCAGTGTGCGGAGTATATATGCGATGCAATGTTGTCGGTAAATGCAACATCGCTGCATCCGTCGAAGTAAAAACACATGACCTGCTGAATGGAATAAGCGTCCGTAGTGTCCATACTGTCAACTGTATTATTGGCGACGACCACACCTGAGCAGCCATCAAAGTAGAACCCCTTCATGAGAACTGCTCCCATGTCCCCCACACCTGCATGGGGTATGATGTGATGGATGAGGTTGTTCCTGACAATCGCATTCGGTGAGTCGATGATCACACAAATATCTATATTCTTTGAGGAGCTGTCCTCGGTCGATCTGATATTGGTGAAGATATTGTTCCGCACAATTATGCCGGGACAATTTTCGGCGTATATTCCACAGAAGGTTCGACATCCGTAGCTTGAAGCGCCCCTGTCGATATCAGCCATGCGACAGTTGGCAATCGTTACATCCACCGTGCCGAATATTGCAATCGGGTAGACAGTGTGCCTGTCCGTCTGGCCGGTAAACAGGCAGTCCTGCACAGTGATGTTCGATCCACCGTCAATTCTGATCATTTCAGTCATGTCCAGAAAGCTCCACGGACCCGCGAAGCCGATTTGGAACCCATCGAGAATCGCATCGCTGACGTCATAAAAATATACCGAATGTGTTTCGGGATCCTCCGGACCGTCGATAAATGCGCGATTGGTTCCATCCGATGTATCCCAGTTCCTTGAACGCACGATCGCGTCCGATTTCATAATCACCTGTTCTTCGTAGGCATTGCCGGAATCATCAACCCAAATCTCAAACCCGCCCGGAGTAGAATCTATACCCTCCTGGATCGTGTTATATGGATGCGCCTGTGTGCCGTCCTCGATTCCCGACGTGTTGGAATCATCAACATAAATGACATCCAGTGGCGGTTCCCCGCTTACAGTCACTGTTCCGGGCAGAAATGCCGACCGTCGCGCACCAACGGGATATGGAACATCGGGAAAACCCTGATAATAGGATTCGCCGTTCAAACCCGCGCTCTCGACAATCACCCAGAGTTCCGCCTCATCGCCCGCCTGTGGTGAGCAGTCCGATATCTCCACCTGGAACACCGATGAATTCGCGGTTCCGGAAGATGCAATCATCACAAGCTCAGCCTGCATGAACTGATGGCTTCCACCGGGGACAAAATCGCCTTCGATAATAATGCTCTCAATTTCATTTGGAACGCCGTGATTCCCTACCGATCCGCCCTGCCAGTCGAAAACCTCCACATCGGCTCGGAACGTCCCACCTGAAAGGCCTGTGGACTCGTCAAAATAGAGATTACTTTGATCGGTTGCCGCATGGATGAAAAATGCTTCCTCGCAGTTCGCCGATGTCGGGAAATCGAACGGGTCATATATCAACGGATCGCCTGTCAATGCCGGATCGCCCAGCTCCCATGTCGCGATGATCGCATACTGAAAATGCGCAACAGGACTGCTGCCGATGATCGGGAATTGCAGTTCATAACGTCGGGAGTTGACCGATCCCGCACGAAAGACACCACGATCATCCGCGTTTCCCGGATTTGAAATCCATTCGTAATAATTGTCCTCAACGTCCAGACCGTCGGCGAAAATCCTGTACGGATTGAGAGTGGCTGTTGGTGCCGGAAGATTCGATAAATTGCCCGGCCAGTATTTAAACAGCGGCATACCATCCCCGTCAAATTCAGGCTGGTTAAACCATCGTGTATATCCATCAGGATTCAGAAGAACCGCCTCGTCATCACCCGCATCGGGACCACCTGAGTAAATCAGCCCATCATACATAAGCACAGATGCGCCGTTGTGCAGGAAAACGCCCCAGACATCGAAGCCGTTGAACCGATCAAGTCCCGGAAAAGGATGCGTGAGTTTCAGTGTGCAATCGAGGCGACCCTCAGTCTGGAAACCGGTTCCATCCAGGTCCTCAATCAGAAGATTACCCGGTTGTGCTTCAAGGATGTTATTCACATTCGCTGTGAATGTGGCGGTTCGAAGCGGGATGATATCGCACGAGCCTGTAGCGGTATCGATTGTCACATCCCACAGTCCCCATGTCTGATGATTACCTGTTGAACCAGCTGTATTCATCGAACCGGCGGTATCGAAGGTGGTCGACGGAGCTACCGGACCACCGCCACTGCAACCCAGTATCAACCCGAGCGCAATGAGCATACTCGCCACTTCATGCAACCTTTTTAACATCATGTAAAATCTCCAGTTTTATAATAATTTTAACAAATCATTCAGGTGTCAATAATCCTACAATCTCACCACCGGGACCGCCATGACAACCCATGCGACTACCATCGCCCGACGTGTCATCCCAGTCATCAAAGGATGGGTCACCATTCTGAGCATCTGAACCCGACTGAACGTCATAATTCCCAGCTGCCGGATCAACGAACTGAGGGGAACTGTTCTCGTAACAACCAACACCCTTAACCGCCACCCCGGCAAATTTATGGCAAGCGTCGTAGGCCAGAGTGTAATCGCAGGTCACAGCAACGTAGGATGCCTTCACCCCATTATCAATACGCATTGGAGGACCGCCGCCGGAACAGGGGTCTTCACCGTCAATGTAGGAAGCAATGTTATTGTAGAAAGTCATATTTGAGCAGTTTTCCAGGTCATAGCCGGAGGCTGTCGTAATGAACCCGTTAATAGCGGACAGATAGCAGACAGTGTTGTTGATAATCTCGCCATTAGAGCAATTCTTAATCAAAAGCCCCTCGACAGATCCGGAACTGAGCAAAACATCAACCTCGGCAATCAAATTATTTTTTATCACTGCCCCGCTGCAGCCGTCCAGCAATATACAATATATAAAGACACTGCTGCCCGACGATGTCTGAGTTATATCTATGAAACGATTATTGTGGATTTCCAGGTTGGGTGAGCTTTCCGCCCAGATTCCGTAGTAAAAGATGGTATCAGTGAGGTTCATCTCGCAGTTAGCGATGGTGAGATTAGCGGAACTGTCGACCTGGATCGGGGATACATTCATTTGAGTGGTTGATCCATTAAAGAGACAATCTTGCACTGTATTCCCGGATCCCCCGTCTATGCGAAGGTTCTGAGACCAGGAGTAGCCTTCACAATCACCCGCGAAACCAATCCGGAATCCGTCGATGATCGCATCATCAACATTGTAGAAATGCACCGAGTGTGTATTTATTGGCGTATCGGGTCCGTCAATGAACGCTCGATTACTACCGTCCGAATCATCCCAGTTTCTTGATCGCAGGATTGTATCAGTCGCCATGATTACATGCTCATTGTATGGATTACCGGAGTCGTCCACCCAGACCTCGTATCCGGTCAGAAGAGCCGCCGCGTCCACACCTTCTTGAATAGTGTTGTATGGATGCATTTGTGTGCCGTCTTCTGTTCCCAATGTATTGGAATCGTCAACATAAATATAAAGCAATGGTGATTCATTGCTGATTGCAACTGTGCCCGGCAGGAACGACGCTCGACGTGCAGGGTCGGGGTATTCCGTCGGGAATCCCTGATCGAACGAGTCTCCATTCACACCCGCAGCCTCGACAATGACCCATAATGCAGCTTCTCCGCTCGCCTGTGGAGTACAGTTCGCGATCTCCACCTGAAAGATGGATGAATTAACTGTTCCCGAAACTGCCACTCCCGCCAGATCAACCTGAGAAAATTCATGCGAGCCGGTTGGCACGAAATCACCCTCAACAATGATGCTCTCAACCTCGTTCGGAACTCCAAGTCCGCCGACCGATCCGCCCTGCCAGTCGAAAACCTCGATATCAGCGCGGAAAGTCCCACCTGAGCTGCCGGCACCATCGTTGTACAGGTCACTGTCATCAGTCGTTGCATGAACGAAAAAAGCTTCCTCGCAGTTAGCCGCTGTCGGGAAATCCCCGGGATCGTAAACCGTAAGCTGACCCGTCAAAGCAGGATCACCCTCTTCCCAGGTCGCGATCGCAGCATATTGGAACTCAGCAACCGGATTACTGGCAATGATCGGAAATTCAAGCTCGTATCTTCGTGAATTCAATGTGCCGGCAGTGAACCATCCGCGATTATCGTCATTCCCGGAAGTCGTGATCCAGTCGTAATAACTGTCATTCAGACCAAGATCGTCCGCGAATATTTTGTATGGATTCAAAGTCGCGGTCGGATTTGGAATATTGGCAAGCTCTCCGGGAGTGAACTCGAGGATTGGAACGCTGCTCCCGCTGAATTCTGTGTAGTTGAACCATCGAGTCCAGCCGTCGGGATTCAGAAGAACCGCGACATTATCACCCGTATCCGGGTCAGCACCATAGGTCAAGCCGTCGTAATCAAGTGAGCCGTTTTCATTATGCATGAACACGCCCCAGACATCGAAGCCGTGGTACATATCAAGTCCCGTGAACGGATGCTTCAGCGTAATGGTACAATCAAGACGACCTTCCGTGAAAAATTCCGACACATCCATGTCATCAATCAGAAGATTACCCGGTTTGGATTCCAGAAGGCTGTTCACATTTGCTGTGAATGTGGCTGTTCTCAGCGGCACGATATCAATCTGACCGCTCCCCGGTTCCATCGAACACTGCCACAAACCCCAGAGTGTGCGATTTGCTGAGCCGGAAGCCGATCCTGAATCGCTGGTCGCGATCATTGTATCGGGAATTCCGCCGATTGGGTCGGAACCATTGCCTCCGCAACCCAGAAGGAAGATTCCAAAAACTGCAGCAACAATGCCAAAAATTAAGAACTGTCTCATGTCCTTTTTCCTCCATAAGAAGTATGCAGTATGAAATTATTTCATAAAATCATACTGATTTAAACTCAAATTTGCAGTCTCGCTGCCGATTCAAATATCACTATTCTTCAGTAAGGACCCCATTGCGGCGCGCGATATCGTAATTGTCGCCGTCCATGGTCGACCACACAGAATGGAGGTCGCACTGATCGGCATCGAGAATCGCGTCCGGATCAATGTCATCCGTGTTGTTATCAATTTCTTCAGGATCACAGATTGACTGGCCATCCATCAGAGTTACAAGCCAGATCGACTGGTTGTTCTCGCAAATGAAGATGATGACTTCCTTACCGAACTTTGAGCCAACGGAAATATG
>CBDUUJ010000204.1:0-5651 GCA_965370205.1 uncultured bacterium | reverse complement strand
GAAGATCCTGATTTCAGGGATATCATCGACTCCGCAGCGATTGTGGTTGCCGATGGTGTCGGTGTTGTGTGGGGTGAGGGACATCTGACAGGCGTGAAACCTGAAAAGATACCCGGTATCGATCTCGCGACCTGGACACTTGAAGAAGTCGATCGCATCGCGGGACGAATTTATTTACTGGGATCCAAACCCGATATTGCCGAAATTGCCGCTGATAGAATCGGCGAAAGATATCCCAGACTGACAGTTTCCGGATGGCGGGACGGATATTTCGAGCCTGAAGAAGAGGATGATGTGGTTTCAGCCATCGCGTCAGCCGGTCCGCACCTCCTTCTGGTCGGCATGGGTTCCCCGAAGCAGGAGATTTTCATCTCATCGAATCTGAATAATCTCCACTGTGCTGCAGCGATTGGTGTCGGTGGAACTCTTGATGTGCTTTCCGGACAGGTTCGAAGAGCTCCCGGGATATTCAGAAAAACCGGCACCGAATGGCTGTATAGAACCGTAACCCAACCCGGAGAACGTCTCAGGAGAATCCCGAAACTCCTGGAATTTATCAATCTTGTCCTGAAAACCGATCTTGATAGCTAGACCCCGTCAAATTTTTATTAATATTTCCTAATCACGTAGCCAATACTATCAATACCGAAACAGCGCATCAATACCGGAACAACACATCTATGCCGCCCACAAACTTACTGCAAACCCGGTCAATCCTTTTTTAAAAAAATTCGGGTTTGTGGGTGTCATAATCCGGCTCTAACGAAGAAAATGACATCATTGCTATTCCCCCCATATAAGTGCTATGATTTTTGCTGAGTTGCCGTCCCGACGGGTCGGGTGGTTTTGTTATGTCTTTAGCCACGAATCGGGACACAACTGTCAGGATAGAGAGACCATGCGACATGAGCCGGTAATTCATTTTCAGCAGGTAAGCCTTGTGTACCCGAACCTCGTCCGGGCGCTTGAGGACGTGGATCTCACTGTCAATGTGGGGGAATTCTGCTTCCTTGTCGGTCCCACCGGATGCGGGAAATCGTCCCTTCTCAGATGTATATACCTCTCAGAAAGACCCTCCAAAGGCCGATTGAGGGTTCTCGGAAGAGAGATATCGGAACTCCCCTCATCCCGGGTTCCCCACCTCCGACGAAAACTGGGAGTGGTTTTCCAGGATTTCCAGCTTCTTGAATACAAGACTGTTGCCGAGAATGTCGCTTTCGCCCTGCAGGTTATCGGGGCGCCGGTCGAGGATATCCGGCGCAAGGTGCCGCTTACCCTCAGGATGGTGGGACTTGAAGAAAAGATAAACATGCATCCGGGGGAACTGTCGGGCGGCGAGCAGCAGCGGGTCGCCATCGCAAGAGCGATCATCAACGCCCCGCCGATCCTCCTGTGCGATGAGCCGACCGGAAATCTCGATCCTGACACGTCAAAGGAGATCGTTCGACTCCTGACTTTGATTAATCAACGCGGAACCACGGTCATAATAGCCACCCATGACGCCCAGATAGTGAACACTTTCAAGCGACGGGTTGTCTACATGGAAAGTGGACGGATCCTGTGGGACCGCGACCAGGGAGAGTATAAAATTGACAATGAGAAGCTTCGGCTTCTTTCTTGAGGAAACCTTCGAGGGTATCCGCCGCCACTCCACGTCGAGCCTGGTAACTTTCTTCCAGGCGTTTATAAGCCTGTTCTTTCTTGGAGTGACGCTGGTTATCATCATCATTGTCAACAATTTTGTCGGCAATTTCCTCAATAACCTCGAAATGGGCGCGTTCCTCTCTGAAGACCTCACCCAGGAACAGACCGTCGAGCTTATGGAGGTCGTCAGGAACCTTCCGGGTGTGCGGGAAGTAACCTATGTGTCAAAAGAGGAAGCGTTCGCGATCATGCAGCAGCGCACCACTATCGACATCGCCGACCTCGTGCATGAGAACCCTCTCCCCGCCAGCCTTAATATCACGGTCACAAATCCCAGAGCGGCTCAGGAACTTGCCGGGTCCATCGGACTTCTCGAAGGCGTTGAGGATGCCACATACGGCGAATCGCAAATCCAGACCATTATGCCGATCTTCTATGGCATCGAGCTTACCAGTTTCTTTCTCGCCATCCTGCTCACCGGAGCCTCGCTTCTGACAATCAACAACACGATCAGACTGGCTATACTGGCAAGAGAGAAAGAGATCAGGATCATGCAGCTTATCGGCGCGACAAACGGATTTATCCGCATTCCATTTCTTCTGGAAGGACTCATCTATGGAATCGGTGGAGCCGCAATATCGCTTGGACTGCTGGCCATCGGCTACAACATGCTGCTCAGGTATATCGAGGAGCATTACATCTACAACCCGTTCATGGTCAATTATGATCCCATGATGACAAACCTGGCCATTATAATGTTCGTTCTGGGTGGTTCGATCGGGATTATTGGAAGCCTTATCGCAGTTGAAAAGCACCTCAAAAGGGACGCATACGAACCGGTAAACGCGACCGGGGGGATGGCGATATGATCGGACATAAGTTCAGAAACTCAACCGGATTTCTCTTCATGCTGCTTCTTCCCCTGCTAATCTGGATCGCTCCGGTTACCCTGACAGCCCAGGAGAATCCCGACGACGCGACAGAAGAGGAACGAAGGGAGATGCTGGAGGATATCAACGAGGAGAAGACGGCTCTCCAGCGTGAGCTTGATGAGATGAAACAGGCGGAGAACCTGGTGGAGGACGACCTTGAGTACATCGACAGGGAACTGACCACTCTCACGAGGCGAATTGAACGAACACAATCCAATTATGTTACAAAGCAGCAGCAGGTAGATTTCTTCAACCAGTCGAATGCGCAGGCGATCGCCGATCTTGAAGCCGCGCAGTCGAAATTCGAACTGCGGCTCATTGAATGGTATAAATCCGGCGCGGGCAGTGTGCTGGGAAGCCTTCTTTCCGCCGGCGACCTGTCCGAATATATCCATGTAATGTCGTACATGGACGCGATTATGCAAAGCGACCAGGTAACGATAGATTTTATTCGGGAACAGCAGGGACGTATCGCTGAACAGACCGAGCTTTTAACAGCGGAAATCGCGGAATGCGAGAGACTTCTCACCGAAATGCGAAAGGATGAGGCGCGCTTCCAGGAGCTTCGCGGGACCCATTATTCGCGGCTCACTGAAATCGCCGGGGATGTCGACAGGGTCGAAAAGGCGATTTCGGACCTGAGATCGTCAAGCTATGAAATCGCGATGCTGCTCCAGGCGTCGCAATATACGTCCAGCTTCTCAGGCGGCGGTTTGATCCCGCCTGTCGACGCGCCGATTACATCCGGCTTCGGAATGCGAAGGCATCCGATCTTCGGTGGAATACGGATGCACACCGGTGTCGACATGCCGATCGCCTACGGCACGCCCATCCATGCATCACAGGATGGAGTCGTTGCGTTCTCAGGCTGGAAGAGGGGCTACGGAAACACTGTTTTAATCGATCACGGCGGAGGGCTTGCAACTCTCTACGCTCACTGCTCGTCTCTTGAAGTACGAGTCGGAGAGAGAGTCAGCCGCGGACAGGTGATCGCAAAGATCGGATCGACCGGTTACTCCACAGGTCCTCACCTGCACTTCGAAGTCCGGATAAACGGCGAACCGGTCGACCCGGAGCATTACATATAATCAAAAAAAAACTGATTGCAGAAATGGAAAATATCACCAATGAATGACGAAAAACGGTCACGAAAAATATTCAACCTGTCGCTGGCACTGGTTATCGTGCTGGCTTTTTTGTTTGGATTCCAGTCGTCGGGACTTCTGAGACTGCTTGCAAAGCAGGATAAAATTCCCGACTGGGTTGCGAAAGCCGCATCCGGACTTTCCTACGATGTCCACGCGTCCGCGCAGGGTTTCAGCGAAAGCGAGCTGGGCGTGCTCTACGAGGTCCTGACCCGCATCTCGCAGGGTTATCTCTATCGCGAGGAGATGGACATCGAGGAGGTCGTCCACGGTGCCGCGACCGGCGCGGTAATGGCTCTCGGCGACAGGTATTCGCGTTTCGTCCCTCCTCCCGACCAGCAGATTCTGACCGAGGAGATCGAGGGCGAATACGCCGGGATCGGGATCAGAATTTTCGACCAGTCGGGTGTCCTTCCGCATATGCCTCTCGAATGTGAAATTGATGGCGGCGCCGACCCGGAAGATCCCGCGATCTACACTGAAACACGGGGTGTCGTTGTGGTGCAGGTCTTCGAGGCCGGACCCGCATACACCGCCGGTCTGGAACAGGATGACGCGATCGCCTGCGTGGATGGAAATTCCCTGCGCGGGAAAACATCGGTGGACGCCGCCAACCTGATCAAGGGTCCCGAGGGTACCATGGTGTCAATCACCATCTGGCGTCCGGGAATCCAGGAGGAACTGACCTTTGAAGTTGAGAGGCAGAACATCCATGTGCCCACTATCGGCGTGCAGGAAATGCTCGACGGCAGGATCGGCTACATTCGTCTGGATGAATTCAATAACCAGTCATCGAGTGATGTCATCGAGGCTGTAAACGACCTTTTGTTCGAGGGAATGGAGGGACTTATCTTCGACCTCCGCAACAATACCGGCGGGGTCATGTCGGCCGCCATCGAGATATCCGATCTTTTCATCTCGGACGGGGACCTGGTTTCCTATGAGGACAGCCTGGGACGACGGGAGGTATTTCGGAGCCGTGACGGGGGCGACGCTATCGGAATCCCGCTGATCGTTCT
Source organism: uncultured bacterium (assembly GCA_965370205.1). Lineage (GTDB taxonomy): Bacteria > JAJVIF01 > JAJVIF01 > JAPKYR01 > JAPKYR01 > CBDUUJ01. The sequence continues at coordinate 911 of CBDUUJ010000204.1, read as the reverse complement.
CGTCAACGGAAATTCCGCCAGCGCATCCGAGATCGTCGCAGGAGCGGTTAAGGATACTCATGTGGGAATCCTTGTCGGGGAAACCACATTCGGCAAGGGTGTCGTGCAGAATGTGTTCACACTTCAGGACGGCTCGGGGCTGGTCCTGACAACCGGACGGTATCTCACTCCGAATGAGAACGAAATCACCCAGGATGGCCTTGAGCCAGACATTCACGCCGATCTGGATCCCGACCGCCTCCGCGAGGAGGACCCTGAGATCGACGATTTTCTCAACCGAATGGATGAACTGAATCAGCAATACATGGAACTCAGGCAGCAGATGTACGACTATCTCCAGGATCATGATTTCCAGCGCGAAACCGCCACGGAGATAATGACCGACTGGCTCGATACGGGTAAAGTTCCGGAGGAATGGATGACCCTGGCATCGGATGCCGATACCGACGATTCCAGCGAAACGGATAATGACGTGGAATCGACCGAGTAAAAGTTTTACGATGTTGAGACAACCGAAGAAAAGTAAATAAGAGCTTCTAACAAAAAAATATATAAACTGGGGACACCTCATTTCGTCCTCGAAATGCAGGTGTCCCCGAAAATAAATCATTTTGTTAAAAGCCCAATGAAAAAAGTGAGAATAAACTATGGCTGAATTCGAACAACGCTGCGCGATCCTTGTTGACGTGCAGAATATGTTTTACTCCGCAAAACACCTTTTTAGCGGAAAGATAAATTACGACCATCTGCTTGAGGCGACCAGCAGACGGCGCAAGGTGGTCAGGGCGATCGCCTACGCGGTAAAAACTCCTGAGATCGATCAGGAGAAATTCATAAAATTGCTATATGAGCTTGGATTCGAGATCAGTATGAAGGACCTGAAAATTCGCGCGGATGGAACCGCGAAGGGC
>CBDUUJ010000203.1:0-5653 GCA_965370205.1 uncultured bacterium | reverse complement strand
TTCGCCCGGCGCGATCCTGAGTGTTTGGTCCTGCCATATAAGATTCGCACGACCGTCCATAGCGCGGACTTCCAGCGGGACAGGCGCGTTTGCCTTCTTTGGACCGACGATCTCGGTTCTGTAAACGCCGTTTTCATCGCGGCTGAGAGCGACGAGTACACCACCCATCTCTGTATCTGCGGACTCGCCACCTTCTTCGTACAGCACGCTTGTTCCCCAGGTTCCACGGAGATCGGGAACACCCAGACCGGATAGCATGCGTCCGTTGAATTTCTCAGGTGGGAAGGTGACCGGTACCCGTATTACAGTCGACCGCAGACCGGCATCGCTGAGAATTTTCCACACGCTGGTGCCGCCGCGATTGCAGATCGGCTCGGGTTTTCCGAGCTTTTTCTGTTTTACGCTGACAGGTGCGATCTGGGGTGTGTAGTTTTTCGGGTTTCGATGGAGGAAGTCGAAGATTCCATGCTTGCCGGGATTCATGCCGGTTGCGAAACTCGACCACGCGACAGGGCTTTCAGCCGGGATGGTCGTGCCGAGGGGAGAGTAGCCGCCACGCTGGGCAACCGCCTGCATGTTCGGCATCCGGCCCTCAGCCATCAGCCGCTCGAATATGCGAGGGTCCATGCCGTCGGAGCCGAGAATTACAACCCGGCCTCGCGACCGCTTTTTCCTCACGACAACGGATTTTATTCTGTCCAGAAACCCCATCTTTAACTCTATCTTAACTCTATCTCAATAAATTCTCATTAACCATCCTACTCGCATACCGGAATAAAATCAATGTAGTAGTGTTAATTCATAATGCCGCGCAGGCGCATAAAAAAACGGGTCACCCACCCATCAACTGGTCGACACCAAATCGCCCTTCGGAGCCGGTAACCCGCATTTAAATCATATACTTAACACCATATATATATACCATTTTTTCGGGGATTTCTCAATACCGGTGCAGCCTCCAGGCATCGCTTTTTTTTCGCCCTTAATTCAATTCCTGAGAAGCCTGCCTTCCCAGATGCGGAGTTCCGTCGCCGGCGATTCAAGTGGTTCGTCCGGCTCTCTTACAATAAACGCGAGAGGTATTGCGCGTGAACTCCCCACATTTCCGATTCCCCTGATCCACATGCCCGACGATGATCCCGAATCGCACATGACTGCCTCCCGCACATTGCATTCGATGAGAACCTCGGCGGTTTCTCTGATATTTAAACCGGGACCCGTGGTTGTCGCGAAGAATACATCATCGTTCCATGTTGTGCCTATGACACTTCTTACAGCGCTTCCCAGGATGCCGCCGCCAAATGAGGTTTCGTCGGTGAAATTCCGGTAATGGCCCTCATGGACAAACCATGGACCAAGTGTGCTGATCCATCTCATCGATTCCCAGCCGTCGGGAAGGTTATAGATGAAGATCGCGGCCTGCGTCCCGGCCTGGTAGCGATCCGCATCGGGCATCGAGCGTCCCCGGAAAACAAGAACATATCCCCCTTCCGGGATACCGATTGAGCCTGAATCCGAGATTTCCACAACTTCCCCGTCCCAATCCTCGTTGTAATCTGAAGAGTTTGTAATTTCAATGACCTCATCCGGATTGTCGTTTTCCATCGATGCAATTGAGACAGCGATTCCTCCCTGCGGATTTACTCTGGTTCCCCAGTTTCGATCGTAATATGTGACCGCATTTTCGCCTGCCGACGTGTTGATTCCCCATATCCAGATCGGTTCGAACCATGCTTCACTCGTTACAAATACCTTCGGATGGGCCACCTCGATCCTGAATTCACCGGCCCGGTCGATACCTGCCATGGCCCTGTGATAATTCCCGATCTGCGTAATTTGTCCGTTCAGAACCGTGAATCCGAGCGGGTAGATCCTTGAGCCGGCTGACGCGAAATAGGGACCATTCAGGCATGCGACGGCTGATTCCCGCCGCGCGATGGATTGAACCGAAGCCGTCTGGCCCATAGTACCGGTCGCGGCTTCGACGGCAAGCCTGCCCTCTCGGATCGCGTCCTGATCGATGAGAATCATATGCACCGAGACTGTTCCGGAGGGGGAATCGACCCTGATTTTCCGGTACTTGACATCGTCGCAGAGCATTGTATTCGTGAGGGTTTCAGTTCCATGGGAGGGATTACTAAGGAGACAAAATAATATAGCCAAACAGGCAAGTGATATATTTCTATATGTTCTGAATATCCGGTTGCGGAGCATAATCACAGTTTATCAGAAAATTGGCTTCTGCTTCCAATAATGACGGGATATTTAATATTTAAGGGATTTAACTTCCATTTAGCGGAAATTTATCATATAATTCATAATATCCTCCTATCGCGGAGCAGATTGCTTCGGTTGGCTGAACTTGTATCCCAGATGAACGGATTTCGGAACAGGGTAAAGGTGATTCTTTTGCCTGTTCCTTCAATATAAAATTGTAAAAAACAGAAATAAGGAGGCTATTATGGCTATGAAACCGGGCTTCCATGTCGGATTGGTTTTAATGCTGGCAATGTTCATCATTACAGCCTGTTCCGGTGGAGGCGATCCCGTAACAGGGGCACTTCCCGGTGGGGACGAGGGGCTAATGTCGCCACGCACTGCGACTGTTACAAGTTCTCGTGCCCTCTGGGGCTACTGGCATATAGCAATCGATCCTGCCACGAGTATAGTGGAAATCGTGCCGGTGCGCGGCGTGATGATGCATGTGAATGCGGTTGAGTGGATGCAACCACCCGCAGGAAGCGTCACCAACCTCGGTGTGACTATCGTAGATGAGACGTTATTTGAGCTCGAAGGTCGCATAGATATTGACGTCTCGCTGACCCATCCTTTCGGGGGACTCGATATCTATACCGGCTTCGATGTCATGGGTGTGTACATGACGGACGGTCACAGGAATTTAGACAGCGATCTCGCTGTCACATTATCGGACGGTGGGTACCTGGACAGCACACTGCGCAATTCTGATGGTTACACCAGATGGTGGAACCAGCTCGAATTTAATGGCACCACCCCCCGGATTTTCAGCTACATTCCAGGTGCGCTTGCAATGAACGGCAAAGGCATTTGTGAGGCAACACTTAACCCATATAAGTACTTTGCGCATGGTATCGGTGTTGAGGAGGACGCGGCCGAATATGTTTCCGCGAATCCGGACATCAGGGGGTACTTCGGCGCAGGCGAAACAATCACCAGACGGTACGAACTGCAATGGGCAATGGACGGTACAGTCGTACAGTTCGAGTTTGACTATGCTGTCGTCGCGAGCTGGGAAGAAGCGGAGGACGATCCGCCTGCTATTCCCGAGGACTTCCCAATCAGCGCTAACGCTTTTGAACCGGTGGCTTTGAGTGTCGCAGATAACTCGGATCTGTTTTATGACGATTCCGACGATTCTTATGGCGGAAACTTCACTGCAGATCTTGAGGTTTACGGCTGGCAGGGGTTGTCCTCTAACCAATCGATCCCTGGCACAATAAACCAGATCATTATTGAATTCCCGGACTCGGATGCCCTTCCGGGTGGCAGCTATACGACCCAGAATTCATCGACCTGGAGTGTGTCTGCAGGCTCGGTTCATTCCTCCGTATGGCATGTGGATATTGCAGGCCTTGTCCCTGTAGCAATGGGAATGACTCCGGTTATGATTATTTTCGAGACCATCTATGATTACGACAATGGTTTCGGTACCCCATACCCGGTAAGTAAACCACTCTCCTCGTATTTCATGATCGAGACAGAGATTTATGGTGCGCAGGGAATTCCCACCTGCGTGGAACCTGTACCTGAATTCATCAGCCGTAATTACGTTGAGATTGAGGGTTACTCTGTCGATGTCTCTGTTCCGGGCGGCAGTGACTACTCAATCGACTGGTCCGTCGTACTCGACGGCGATCCTAAGGACTGGGTCACTCTTTCACAACCACCACCAGCCGAGGATATTATAGTCAACTGGTATGTGGCCACCGGCGCCGATCCCGGTCCGCCGACACTTGGAGTATATGAGGTCTGCGCAAGTGTTTATAACCCTGAAGGCTACAATTTCTGCTGCACCACTGTTGTTGTCGATGACCTCCCAACTCTGGGACCTGTTACCGGTCAGGATGGTCTTATCCCGAATCAGCAGCCCGATCAGGGTGCTGAGCCTTGTGATATCACTGTCTGGAACGGCGGAACAGACAGCGCCGGTCAGCTTCTGTATCAGGATTCCGGATTGTCGCAAGTCAGGATGTACTACTTCAACGATGACTACAGTTCCATTACAGACGTAAATTTGCTGGATACAAGTACTTATCCTGCTCCGCTGGACGATCCGACATCATGGAACGACTACCATAAGTTCGATGTCACACCTACAGGCAGCAATTTACAAATCACCAGCGCCAGTGATACCTTGAATTCGATCGCGGATCCCGCCACGTACATCATCAATGATCCATATCATGCCTGGGTCATGCCTTACTGGAATTTGACCGGGAGCAGCATAATGATTGGATTATATGGTGATGCAGGTGTGGGTCCGGCTGCGCCGCCCGATCCCGATCTTTACCCCTGGAAACATGTTGTCGACTGGACCTCCGGCGCGGTAAGTTTCGATGCGCGGATGTATGGCCTCCAGACGCTTAGCGAGGAATGGCTGCCGAATCATATTGGCGAACAGCATCCCGGTACAATCTGGGGAATCTATACCGAACCTCCATATTCCAGCATGCTTAACGACTATGCTGCTTTTGGTATGTCTGGAATGAGTACCCAGTACTCGGTACCCGGCGATATCAACGACATCGATCCCGGCCTGATGGCTGTTGCGATCGATGACGCGGTTCCTGTTGTTGCCGATTTTGACTCTACCACCAATGAATTCCTCAGCAACATCGTTACCTGGTTCATTCTGTCGAGCGAACCGGTCGCTGCTGACAGGAAGGTTCATATCTGCCTCCTGCCTGAGGAACACGACAATCCTGCTGTAGACCAGTTGTTCTATGATAATTACATCGGCAACGGCTCCCTGTGGGGTGTTGATTTCGGCGGCACAGCCGTCCCGGTTGACATCGAAGTTATTAACGCTAACGATGAAGATTTCGCGTACAGTCATACATATAACTGGCTGGCGGTTCTTCTCGACACCGATCCCGGCGGGGCTGTGGCAGTTTACCGATATGATCCGTTCTTCGGCTCACTGGTGCTGGTTAATCAATACGTAGTATTTGGCACCGGCATTCCGACCGCGATTGATATCGATACGGAGCAGCATGAGATGCATGTGCTCTACGATCTCGGTGGCGGTGCTTACAGAATTACAGTACTTGAATTCACCTTGTAACAAGGAGGCATAAACGAGATGAGAATTATAATCACGACAGTTATTATCTGGGCCATTCTCTTCGGCTTCTTCGTGACCGGGGTGAAGGTAATGGCTACATCGCCGCAGTACACACCGATACAGGTGATGGACACGGCGGATGACAATGTGTTTCAGCCGGTTGATATTGACCGCAGCGGACGAATGGATGAAGCAATCCGGTCAACCGATGATGGTCAAAACAGTATGCGGCTGAATCGCTGATAAACTGGAATTTTTAAGGGCAGGGATCCGCTTAGGCGGGTCCCTGTTCCGGCTTTGGAGGAGGCTGTTAATAGGGGGGGGATTAAC
>CBDUUJ010000202.1:0-5665 GCA_965370205.1 uncultured bacterium | reverse complement strand
GGGGACACCTCATTTCGTCCTCGAAATGCAGGTGTCCCCTCTGATTCATGCTTTACCAAGTGGAATTGGTCTTATTCAACAGCCCCTTCAAAGCTGGCTGTACCGCTGACATCCTTCGGACTGTTAGAGAAAATTGTTTTTTCCGGTAACTTACCCTGAAGGGTGGGTGAAAGTGCCGGCTTTTTCATCGATATAAATCCGCAATAGATTTGACTAAACCCGATAAATAACAACACGATTAATATCTCTGATTATAAATGAGGAGGGCAATGACCAGTGATTCAGATGAATACAACTTTAACCATTCAAAAAGAGACGCCGACTGATGACCAGCATGGGATGAGCCTGATTTTGCACGGGTATCTGTCGGGTGATGGAGTGTACATGCTCAAACGCGCGATCGAGCCGCTGTTTGTGTCGCCGACTCCTCCGCAACTGAAACTCCACATGGATGGAATCAAGTACATGGACTCCAGCGGGGTGGGGATTATTATCCTGATTATCCAGCGCATGAGGGATGTTGGCGGAAAGCTCGAGATCCATGGTTTGAGCGATGTCGGGCGCGAGCTGTTTCAGATTCTCAAGCTTGCGAATCTGAATGAAACTGTGACGGTGAAAGACAGGGTCCAGTAATTATCAGGAGGGCCGAATTATTATGAACCCCAACGGTAAACTCATAATAAATCACACAACCGATGATGAGAATAATAATATTCTTATCATTTCCGGTGACCTTGATATTCAGACCGCGCCGCAGTTGAGGCGATTTATCGATGAGAAGATCAAGGAAGGAACTGAGAACCTGAGGCTCGATCTGAGCCAGTTGTCCTATCTCGACAGCTCCGGCTATGGGGTGCTGTTTGATGCAACGCGTAGCACGAACAACGCACGATGCCGCCTCAATACTTCCAGTATGCCTCCATGGATGACTGATTTTTTCGATATGAGTGTCCTTGATTTATAAGGTGAGACCGTTGCAAAAAGCTGAATTTGGATTGGGTGCAGCAAGCAGCACCCCTACAAGGCTTTATTCATGCGGGTTCTAATCGTAGTTCTAATCGTAGGGGCGCTGCTTGCTGCGCCCTGGAGTGGCTTTCGCAACGGTCTCAAGGTGTTGATTTCCTCCGATTTTCTTTCCTGAGCTCCCATATTTTCCCACATACGGTGATCGTGACACGACATTCGGTTTCCCAGCGGTTATAATTGCCGCACCATGTCACGAATAAAATATTTCCTGCCGATAATTTTCAGCCTGTATTTAATTCTTCTTTGTCCCGGAATGGCAATAAATCCGATCCGGGCACAGGAATCATCCCCCGACGATACGGAGATTGAAGTCCCGGATATTCCGGAGACATCCGGGGAAGCCCCCGTGGAAGAAACTCCATCCGAGGATGCTCAAATCATTGAAGAGGAAATTCATAAGGGTGTGCTTCGGGGTGCTTACTGGTGGGTTGATCCCGAGCCGGGATCGATCGCGGGTTTCGCGGATTTCGGAATCGATACGGTTGCTTTCCGGTTCGGAAAAATCGGTGTCGGTCGGATTACCGATCCTGATGGATACACCGGACCTTATCCCGTATGGGAATCCGGCGGGGATTTCGAAGCTCTGGCAGGTTTCCCGACATCGCTTGATTATCGACCGGTAATCGAGACAGACCCGTCCGTCTGGCGGACTATACCCGGTCAGACTCTGGCTGATTGGCTGGGCGGAGTTGCCGCGCATGCGTTTGAGGAAGCATCGATTGAGGTTACCGGCATTGAGCTTCGGCTTCCTCATGGTTTCGCACCCGAATCTGAGGTCCTTCAGGAATTTTTAAGCGGGTACAGAGCCTCCGATCCTCCGGGACCGGTTGTGATCGGCCTGAACCCGTCTTTCTTCTCGGAGTTATCGCCATCGGAGATAAACGCGCTGGTTCCTCTTCTGGACGGTGTCGTTGTTTATTTCATGGATTACGATTATTCGGGACTGTCGCCGAGGATCACCGACAAGGCATGGATCGACGCCACGGTATCGCAGCTTCAGGCACTGGAGATTCCATTCACAGCGGTGCTTCCGATTTACAATGTCGTACTTGTCTATCCTGTAGCCGACAGGACCATAATCCTTGGATCGATAGACCTTGAAATTCTCAGCGCGTCCGGCGATGCAAGGAACATGGGCGCTGCAGGGACTGAGTTCACCATAACCGAGCCAATTGAAATACGCGGATCGATCATCTCTCCGGGTGATAAGGTTCGGGTTCTTGAAAGTCTGAGGGAGATCGATCTCGAGGAGGTAATTACCGGAATTCCGGTGATGGCTCCAGTGTGTTATGAGATCGACCTGTTCAGATTTCCGCTTGTGCCCGGTTTCGATCCTCCCGCAAACACTGCGGTGACAGCCGCTGGATGGATCGCGGGACCGTCGGGAGGAAGCGATCCCAGAACCGCAGAACAGGCGGAGATGGAGGAGATGGATCAGAAGCATAACCAGACCCAGCAGATCATCATGGTTATCACGATCGGCATGATGATGTTCATCCTGATGCGTATGTTCTCTAAGGGCGCCGCTAAGAAGGGTGGAGAAGGCGGAGGCGAGGGCGGCTCGAAGTAAGCGGCAATCATGGAACTGATACAGATCGGAATAATTCATTCATCGTTCAAACAGTCATCGGGTACACCGATACAACCTGTCTATGGAAAGGACGCGACCGGACAGGTCGAGGTCTTTCAGGAGTATGCCGACGGACTTACCGACCTTGAGGGTTTCGAGCGTATCTGGCTGATCTTCGGCGCCGACCGTGCCCGACCGGCAAGACTGAAACAGGTTCCCTATCGGGATACTGTCGAAAGAGGAGTCTTTGCAATTCGATCACCGTCCAGGCCGAATCCGATCTGCATATCTCCGGTAAAGCTATTAGGGATAAAGGAAAACCTGCTGGATGTCGCCGAGATAGACATTCTGGACGGGTCTCCGCTGTATGATATCAAACCGTATATCCCCGCTGCTGACGCGTTTCCTGATGCGGCGGCGGGTTGGTTCGACAAGGTCAGGGGCAGGGATCGCGGCGATGTCGAGAGCGCAGATGAGCGGTTTCATGAATGATGGAAACATAGTGGATTAGTCACCATATCAGGGCAGTCCGATTGGACCTTGGGGAGTCAGGTCCTTTCCCGATATCCAAAAGGATTCGTATCCAACCCGATAAACCCGCCGGCGCGTTTACTGGAACTATCGAAGACATTGCTTATAATGTGTATATTAAATCGGATAAAGAACCATCCGGCGCTCCGAATAAACGCTGACTGAGGGGAGGGGAGGACTTTGACAGACAACGGGAAGATTCCGGACCTTCGTGAAGCTCTGGAAAAATCAAAACCGGAAAGCGAAAAAAAAACCGTTGTGCCGCAGGATTTTCCACCGCCTCCCCGCGACTGGACCGGTCATCATGCTACGCGGGCAGTCCTGTTTTTTATCGTGGCTGGGATTATTGCGGCGCTGATCTGGAAGGGCGGGGAATGGCTGGATTATCTGAAAGCGCATCCGTTTGGAGCCGGTGTTGCGATTTTCTGTGTAATACTGGTAATCGGAATTATCGCGTTCGCGTACTGGCGGCATCGCGCCATAGGATCTCTTGGAGAGCGGTACTGGGATACCGATCGAAAGCGGAAACCGAAATGAAGTTTCCCTGATCTTTTGATATTCGAAGCACCGATGCCGCCGGGATTCTGGAGACATCCCGTTTATTAATGATATACTTGCTGTCAGCGGTAAATAAATTCTGTAAGAGAGGGAGAGATGAAAAGAATCACGGGGAAATGGACATGGTTGTTCGTTTCATTGCTGATATGCAGTGTAATGACAACGCCTGCACTGGCGGATCAATATCCGGGAGTGTATTCAGGCGACAACAGCCTGATTTTTATCCAGTCCGCGGATGAATCTGGCGGTCTGCAGGGAATAGTCGTTCTCTCATACGAATATTCCATGGACTGGATCATCACAACGGGCGGTAACGGCATGAAAAATGACACCGGGATCATCGTTACGGACGGTAACCGGTATGTTTACAATGCCGACGGAACCCGTCGAAGCGAGATGGAATTCACCAGTCTGGAAATCGATATTGACTGGGATACAATGGATTTCAGCGTGCTTCCATCCTACGGGTTCTACCTTGCTCCCATGGTTCATGGAGGGCTTGCGTACGCGCTCGTGGAAACCCGGTCGGGTCTGCCGAGCCAGCTTGTCCTTGCGAGAGAGGTTTTCGAATCCGAGGACAGAATAAACCTGTATGAAGGATTTCTGTATCAGCTCTCAGACGGAAAGTTGACCGCTCAGATTGCATTCACTGAAATGGCATTTGGGAGCCAGGGTCTGATGCGAGGCAATTTCCCCGATGATTTCCCGCCTCCGCCCGAGGATTACCCCATCCCGTATCCGGATTATTCAACTCCGGGCTATCAGCCACCGCCATCCGGTTACAATCCGCAGAATCCCACTGCCGATACCGATTCGCAATATTACTACGATCCGACCCGTCCACCGGGCACGATTATTGAAGCGGGAGATAATCTGAATCGACCTTATTTCACACTCGAGCAAATGCACGATTATGATGTGCCGCCAATCGCTCTGATTGGGGTTGTGGAGGTGCAGTCATATGGGGAAATCGAGGGTTATGGTTCGGTGTGCGATGAAAATCTTCAGGAGATGCTTGGTGGTATTGACGGGGTTGAGGTGGTTCACATACCATACGACAGCGCCAGGCTTGGTGGGGCGGTTCTGTATGATCGCGCAGTCTGGCTGTGCGAGGAGTATGGAGTGGATGCCCTGCTCATAAGCGAACTTAACAAATTGTCTATGCCGGGAGTGATCGGCACCATAAGCACAACACGCACGGTGAGAGTGAATTCCGAGATCAGAAGTGAATTAATCGATGGAGTGGGGGGAACAAAAATCTGGAGCGGCGAATTTGAATCGAACCAGATACATGATTCCTACGAGATAGAGGGCGGAGTCGAGGAAGTAATCGAATACGACCTGTTTCATCTGGTAAAGGATCTTGTAGCTGATATCGTGACCGTTGAAGTTCTGAACGGAATACACATTGACTGATCTGAAATGCCTGATTCATTGGATAAAGTTGGGAAATCAACGAGCAGAACAAAGAGGACCGCCAAATCTGCAGATAAATCAGCGGGCCGTTCCGGGACAGATGCCGGAGATGTTCCGGATGTCGGAGAGACCCGTTTTCACGATGTTCTTGAATGTGTATCGGGATCTCCCTCGGAAAAACGTCTGGAGACAATTCTTGGTGAGATTCGCGAGCTTGCGGAAATCCTGGGGCGTCGCAGGTTTCTTGAGGATCTGGAGGAATACCGCTTGAAGGTCGGGGAATTTCTGAGGGTATATCTCGATGATGTGCTCGATGTTCGTCAGGCTGCCGGCAGGCGTGGTTTTTCAAAGCGCAAACAGTTACTGGTTGTAAAACGGGTAAATGTGGAGCTTGAGGAACTGTCGAAATTTGTTCTTGGAGGAGCGGAGGATTTCAAGATTCTGAAGGAGCTGGTCACGATAGAGGGGCTGTTGCTGGATCTGTATCGATGATCGGCCGTCAGGGATGCCAGCGGTACAGTCGGCAGAGATGGGGCTGTTGAAAAAAAATAAAATTTTTCCGGT